>CATOLK010000047.1 GCA_951801155.1 uncultured Rickettsiales bacterium
TAATACAATAGTATTATACAGTATTTTAAAATAAATTGCAACAATTTTTTGTATTAATATTGTTATTTGGAACAGTTTACTTAATTTTCATGTACTTTTCAATAACAAATTTATATCATTTAGATAATTGTTTTTTTTATTATTATAGTTATAAATAAATTCTTTATTTTATAATTCATCTACAGTTATTCTTTTAGATCCACTATCTATTAACTTTTGTAAATTTTGTATCAACAGTAAATTAGCTATTACAAATAAGTTTTTACAGTTTAATATTTGCTTTCTATCCCACTATCATATTTAAAAGACCTAAGAAACAATATATATTCCCATATTATATCTTTTACATAAAAATTCTCCACAAAAAACAAATATTACGAGAAAAACAAGAACTTTTAATGTACAAAAAACCAACATTTTATATCTATAGCAGAA
The DNA here is from genome assembly GCA_951801155.1 of uncultured Rickettsiales bacterium. Classification (GTDB taxonomy): domain Bacteria; phylum Pseudomonadota; class Alphaproteobacteria; order Rickettsiales; family UBA1997; genus CATOJU01. Next base: position 436 of record CATOLK010000047.1, read on the forward strand.
GCAATATCAATTTTACTTAAATTTTATAGTTATAATTTTACCTTCATTAGATGTCATACTATCGGTCAAAGAATATTCAAAACTAAAATTTTTTTTAGCCTCACTCAATTCCTCCGTTACTTTTTTACCTTTTAAAAAATAACAAATTGAATTTTCCTTCAAAAAAGATTTAGTCATAGTCAGTAAGTCATTCAAATTAGCCAAAGCTCTTGAAAAAATAATATCAAATTTATGATCATTTATATCAAAAATATTTTTATTTATTATATTAATTTTATTGTCAGATATTAAAGCCGCTTCTTTTAGAAATTTACATTTTAAAGGAGATTTTTCAATTAAATTCATATTTTTAATACCTAATATAGATAGTACAATCCCTGGCAATCCAGCACCACTACCAAAATCTGCACAAACACAATTTTCTTTATCTTTATCATTCAAAAATTTAATTAATTGCGCACAATCTACAATATGTCTATTCCAAATATCATCGACAGTAGATTTACCTATTAAATTAATCTTTGAATTCCATTTTAATAATAAATCTACGTATTGTTCTAATTTTATTTTTTGTAAATTATTAATTTCCATTTTTTCAATTACCATCAAAATTTAACATATAAGATAGTCTAACATCCCAAGAATCAGTTTTATAACTGTTTTTCATTTTATTTGCAATCTTTATAGGATCTCCATCTTTATAACTCTCTTTTCCTATAGTTTTAGAGATATCAAACATAATTCCATTTTCAAATTTGTAACCAATTGTTATTTGAGCTAAATAATCCCTATAATTTTTAAAACTTTTTTCTTTATCTAAACTAGTAGTGTAAGTACCAATAATACTCCAACCATCATAATAAATCGGAAATCTTAAAGTAGTAAAAAATTTATCTCTATTATTTATTCCGTTATAATTTTTTATATAACTAAATTCAGTAAATGGTATAAAACCGAAACCATTAAATGTTTCGTTAATTAATTTTTCAATTCCTAGGACATAACCTTTTTCAGCTCTTTCATCATATTGCTTTACAGCTAATCTTTTTATGCCTAAATTAAATTTTAAATCATTTACAGCAAATTCACTAGTCAAAGAAAAATTATTCAATCTATTAGTATTTCCAGGACGTCTATTTATTTTATTTCTATTTCTTTGGTTAAATAGACTAGCACTTAAGAAACTTTTATCGTTAAAAAACGAATTAAATCTTAAATTAAACATCGGCAGAGTCATAGAGACATAAAAGCCAATTTTTTCAGTTAATTTATAATCTTCTATAATTCTTGTATCGAAAACACCATGATATTTAGCTTTATCAAAAGCCGTTCCAAATGTAGGATTAAATTTTCCTAAACCGAATAAAAATTGATCTTCTTTATATTCAAAATTTAATTCTTCAAAAACTATATCATAATTATTAAAATAAAATTTTCTTCTTAAGTATTTTTCTTTACCATAAAAATCATTATCTACATTTTTTGTAAATCTTTTATTCGTAGGTTTAAAAACCAATTTATTTAATAGTGATACTTTATTAAGTATGTGGAAATTTAAACCACTTTCTATTTCAAAATATGATAAATTTCTTCTATCTCTTTCAATTTTATTTCCATAGTTGCCATTATTTAACGAACTAAAATTATATTCAATTAAAATATTTCCAGTAATATATGGAAAATAATAATTTTCAAGTGAGCTATTCTTATTGTTATCGGCAGCATATAAGCTATTTGTTAATAATAGCAAACAAATTATAAAATATTTATTTATATTTTTCATATTATATTTATTTTGTTAATAATCTTTTATTCTTAGAATATAAATTTAAAATTCCCCTTAAATAAACTAAATTTGATAATAAAGAGGAAATAATTCCAATTATCAGTATAATGGAAAAATTTTTTATATCGTTCTCACCAAATATATAAAATATTGTTGCTACGAGAATAATCAAAGTATTCGAATTTAATATAATTGGTGAAATACTGTTAAAAGTATTATTCATAACATTCGCAAAATTATAGATATTTTCTACCCTTATTTTTATTTCTTGCTTATATTTTTCAAAAATAAAAATATTTGTAGATATTGATACTAATATTGTTGATAAAATTGCAATTATACCAATTAAAGTTAATTTTATACTGAATACAGATATTATTGTAAACAAAATTATAATATTTATAAATATTGAAATAATCGTAAATAGTGCATTTGTTTTATATAAAATAAATAAAAATAAAATTAAAAAACATAATCCATATATAAATAATTTAATATTATATTTTAACAATTTATAACTAACTCCAGCATCTATTTTTTTTTCTTCAATTATATTTAACGGTGCTAATAATGAACCAGCTTTTAACAGTAAAACAATTTCATTTGCTTCTTTATTACTGAAATTTCCAGCTATTGATCCAACCCCATCACTAATTTCGTTACTTATTCTTGGAACTGTAATAATTTTATTATCCAGAACCATAGCTAACATTTTACCTATATTTTCTCTTGTAATTTTAGCAAATTTTTTTGAACCAATTTTATCAAGCTTAAAATTTATAACTGGTTTTCCTTGATTATAGCTAACATTTATATCAGTTAAAAAATTTCCTGATAACAAAGCTTTCTTATCTATTGGTAATTCATAGCTATTTCTAATATCGCTTAATTTTAAAATATTACTTCCGATACTGTTTTCTTCTTCAACTATATGAAAAGTTAATTTAGCACTTCTCTCAATTAAATTTCTTAATTCCTTTAAATTAGATAATTCATCCACTTGTATTATAATATTGTCATTTTCCTCTGTTTTTATTAAAATATCTTTTATATTAAGTTTATTCAATCTTTTTTTTATTGTTTCAATTGTTTTTAAATTGATTTGTTTTTTGGTATCATTTATATAACTTTGTTTAAATGATAAAATTGAAGTATTCTTATTTCTTTCAAAATTAAAATATTTTTCTAAATTCTCCACATACTTTCCGGCTTTTTCCACATCATCATCATTTTTATAAATAATTTTTATATTATTATCTTCAATTTTTGGTAAAGCTTTTATTTTATTTTCTAAAAAATAATCCTTTAATAAATCAACATTTTCTTCTAATTTTTCATTTAAATAATAATCAAAATCAATTTTTAACAATAATTGTGAACCACCTTTAAAATCTAAACCAAAATTTATTTTGTTTTTAGAAAACATACCTAAATCAAAACAATTTCCAACTGTTATTAACAAACAAATTATAAAGAATAAAATTAAAAATAAATTTTTAAACTTATCATATTTAAACATTATTACACTGAACAAATTAAATTAATATTTATATTATATAACACAATTTAATTAAAGTCAATACGTACAAAATCATCCATATTAAACATCCTAAATAAAAAAAATTTATATTAAACAATATGCATAAAAATTACGTATGTATCAATAATAAATATTATACATAAAAAGTTAAATGTTTATCAACAGTATTAAAGACAATTAAAAAAACCATAAAAATATAATTTTCTTAATCCATTATCCATAAATATTACCAGTAATCTTAACAATTTATCAATTCATTCCACTCCTTTTCACCCATAATTCTTATTCCTAGTTCTTGTGCTTTCCTCAACTTACTGCCACTATCTTCACCACAAACCAAAATATCCAACTTACTCGATATAGAACTCAATACTTTTGCCCCCATCTCCTCTGCCCTAGCCTTCGCTTCTGCTCTTGTCATATTTGACAAAGTCCCAGTAAATAAAATTGTTTTATCTTCAAGTTTATTATTAGTTTTTACTGCCACATAATCACTAATATTTAAAACTTCCTGTAATTCCCTAATATTTTTTATATTTCTTTTATCTTCAAAATAATCCAATATTTCGTTAGCAGTTTTTACTCCTATACCATCTATAGAATAAAATTTTTTATATTCCTCATTATCTCGCTCTCCAAATATATCCTTTTCACAAGCAATTTGCATTTTATCCAATAAATTATCCAAAGAAATATAATTTTTTGCCAGTAATTTTGAAGTAGTTTCCCCCAAAAATCTAATTCCCAAAGCATATAAAAATCTATTTAAAGAAACATTTTTTGCCTTTCTTATATTTTCAAATAAATTATTTACAGATTTTTTTCCAAAACCTTCCATATAATATAAAGGAAAAATTGGATAATTTTCTTTCGTTATTTTATGATCTGTCGCTAAAATTTTAGTATTTAAATCAGAAAATAAATCTTTTTCTTTATTCTCTAAATCATATTTTTCTTTAATAAAATTTTCTCTTTCTTCCAATTTAAAAATATCCACAAAACTTCTTATTCTATTTTCATTATAAAATTTTTCAATTTGCTTTTCACCCAAACCGCCAATATCCATAGCATCTTTTGACACAAAATGCCTCAAGCCTTCTATAACTTGAGCTTGACAATTCATTCCACCAGTACAGCGAATAACTACATCATCACCATAGGCTTTTGCTAAACTTCCACAAATAGGGCATTTATCAGGAAAAATAAAAGGTTTACTCTCTATACTTCTTTTATTTTTATTAACCCCTACCACCTGTGGTATTACATCCCCTGCCCTTTGTATTATAACTTCATCCCCTTCTCTTATATCTTTTCTTTCAATTTCATCCCTATTATGTAAAGTCGCATTAGAAACTATAACACCACCAACATTTATAGGATCAAGTTTTGCAACTGGTGTCAATGCCCCAGTTCTACCAACTTGAATATCAATTTTTCTAATAACAGTTATTGCTTGTTCTGCCGGAAATTTATGAGCTAAAGCCCAGCGAGGATGATGAGTTACTGTTCCCAACCTTTTTTGTAATTCCCAACTATTAACTTTATATACAACCCCATCAATATCATAATCTAAACTATGCCTTATTTCTTTTATATAGTTAAAAAATTCCATAATTTCATCAATATCTTTACACAATTTAATTTCCTTTGTGGTACAAAAACCCAAATTATTAAAAAATTGAATTAAATGTTCTTGAGTTTCAACTTCGAATCCATCAGTGCATTTCCCAAGTGTATAGGTAAAATATTTCAAATTTCTTTCCGCTGTTATAGAAGTATCTAACTGCCTTAAAGAACCAGCTGCAGCATTTCTTGGATTTGCAAAAGTTTTTTCTCCATTTTCTTCTTTAATTTTATTTAAAGATAAAAAATCATTTTTTGACATATAAACTTCACCTCTAACTTCCAATAGTTGTGGAAAATTTTTACTTCTATCTAAATATAAAGGAAAACTTTTTATAGTTTTAATATTTTCCGTTATGTCTTCGCCTATAAAACCATCTCCACGAGTTGCAGCCTGTACAAAAATGCCATTTTCATATCTTGCGGCAAAAGATAATCCATCTATTTTTGGTTCGCAAAATATATCAATAAATTCTTGAATTCCTAAAAATCTTTGACATCTTTCTATAAAATCCTCTACATCTTCTTTAGAAAATCCATTATTTAAAGAAATCATTGGAACTGAATGTTCAACTTTTTTAAAAGCATCTAGTACTTTGTAACCTACATTGTCCAAAATTCCTGTTTTATACTCTGGATATAATTCTTCTAAATTTTTTAATTCTGTTTTTAGTTTGTCGTATTCCGCATCGGTAATAATTGGTGAATCATCTCTGTAATAGGTTTTATTCGCTTCTAATATTTTATTTTTTAACTCTTCTATTTGATTTTTTATATCCATAATAGTTTTATAATTTTACTATTTAGTACAATATGTTTTATTTTTTTAAAAACAAGGAATAAATAAAATTTAGTATATTTTTATTAAATTAAAAATTTTTTATTTTATCTTTAAAATCGATATTAACCATAATAATTTCATTTGTACCTATTGTTTTATTTTGATTAAATAACGTATATATAAAAATCAAAAAAACTAAAAAATATATTATAGCAACTATTTGTCTAAAGATTTTTAAAAACAATTTTATTTCAAATAAAGAAAATACCAAAAACAATGGTGTAAATATTATAGCAAAAATTAGTTTTACAATATTAAAAAAATAATTTGTAAATTTACTTTTTAATATAAAAGAAATAGATTTCTTTTTTTTAAAAAAATTAAATTTTTTTTTAAAATTATTACTACTTTTACCAATAACCTTAAAAAATTTACTTATATCTATTTTTTTATTACTAAATATTTTCATAATCTCATGTGCATAAATTTATAATTACTAAATTTTTCCTTTAGATAAAATCTTAAAGCTATTTTTCCAACTTCATTTAGATCAGAATTTATAATCATTTTTTCTATTGATTTCTCATCGTTATCCACAAAAAACATATTCTCCATCTCATACTTGTCTTCTGATATATTATTCTTATATATTTCTTTAATTTCATCGCTAGTATAATTTGTATCATGATTTGTCACAAATGTACAACAATTAGTTTTAATGGCTCCTATAATAGAATTGTTGAACAATTGTAAATCTCCAATTTCCTCTTTACACTCTCTGTTAATAGTATGTAAAATATCAATTTGTTCTTCCTGTGTTATATCTTCAATCGAAACAAAACCACTTAAAAATTTTACATAATCACAAAATTTCGTTTTTCCAGAGAATATTAATTTATTATCTTTTGTAGTAATAACACCACAAACTCCAATAGGTAAAATAAAAAAATTGTTTTCAATTATGTATTTTTTGTAACCATTATCTCCTGTGGCTAAATATGTTTTATAATCACCTTTTTCAAAACTTAAAAATATTTTTCTACCATAAACTTCGAAATTTGTAAGACCATAAATTAAACCATTATAAAGTTTACTATTGGTTTTTTTCTTTTCTTCAAAAACTTTATCTATAAATTGTTTTGCTTCTTCACTGAAATATCTATATTCATTAGTAAATTCACAAACAACATTATCTATATCAGTCTTATCCTCATACAAAATGATTGGACTTTCTATATCTTCCAAAATCAAATTTTTGATACCTTTTTTATTTATCATTTTCTCCCCTATATTTTTTTATTTTTTAATATTTTCGATAGAATCTTTTTTAGATTCATAAACCTCTTCAAAATCAACAGCATCTAACATTATTGGTGGCAAATTTGCATCTCTTGTTGTAGTGGCAACAATTTGTCTTAAAAATGGAAATAAAATTGTTGGACAATCTATAAATAAATTTTCTGGAATTAAAGATTTTTCTACATTTTTAATGGTAAAAATTCCAGAATAAATTATTTTTAATATAAAAGCTAATTCGTCTTTTATTCTTCCATTTAACTCTAATATAATTTCACTTTCATAAATATCTTCTTTTAATTTTGTAGCATTTAAATCAAAGGAAATGTCTACTTTTGGTTTTATTTCGTTATACAAATATATTTCTGGAGCTTTCAAATTATTAAAAGAAAAATCTTTTAAATATTGAATATTTAATGAAATATCTGCATTTGTCTTCTTACTTTTCATAAATTTAATATAAAATAATTAATTAAATTTTAAATTGTAATAAATTAAATTCAAGAAGAAAAAAGATTAAATCTGATATAATATTATTTCTTTAATAAATTTATGATTTTTATTTTCTACATATATTTAATAATTTTTATTTTTATATCTTTATTTTTTTTAGATTTGTTATTTCTTTGATTTTCCTTTATTTGCGTCATTCCAGATTAGAATTTCTTAATAAACTTGTTTATTTAGAAATTCTTAATGTGGAATCCAGAGAATATAAA
>CATOLK010000048.1 GCA_951801155.1 uncultured Rickettsiales bacterium
CTCAAATATTATTGATATTTGAATATAGTTTTATACAAGAGATCTGTTATAAAAATTTTTAATATTTTTATTAGAAAATTTATTAAGATAGTTTTCAGTTATTAAAAACATTAAAAAATTGAAATTAAATAAAAATTAAGGAATAAACGATATAAAAATAAAATTTTAGTCTTTAAAAGTGGTAAATTTTACTTTTAAATCAATTAAATAATAGAAAATATTTATTTTGTTTACAGTCCTAATATTTTTGCAGCATAAATTTTAAACATTATCCTGAATTTTTTAAATTTCGTGATAATATTGATATCTTTTGTTGCATATAAATCATATTCCGTTATAAAATTTTCATCAATTATTCTTAATTTAGCTATTTTATCATCTTTTTTTATGGGAGCAAATATATATTTATTATGTATTAAGTCCACTTTTAAATCATTAATTCTAGATTTTCTCGTAGAATATATAATATCATTTTTAGTATATATTGGTACTTTATTCTCTACACCAAAAAATATACCTATCTCTCCTATAGTATTATTTTTTCTGAATAAATCTATATATTGATATTGTCTAAAAGCATAATCAAAAAGTCGTTTAGCTTGAGTTAGTCTAATTCTTTCACTTTCTGCATTACCTATTACTACTATAAATCTTTTTCCATTTTTTTCAACAGATGCAGTTATTGAGTATTTACCTTGATCAGTAAATCCTGTTTTTAATCCATCAACTCCTTCATATTCTGCTAATAATAAATTTTTGTTTTTTTGAGTTATATTATTAAAAGTAAACTCTTTTTGTGAAAAATATTTTTTATAGTACTTATAATGTTTTTTTATTAAAGCTCTTGTTAATATAGCAAAATCATGTACCGTTGTATAATGAGTTTTTTCATATAATCCATTTGGATTTACGAAATTTGTATTATTCATTCCTAATATTTTAGCGGTTTCATTCATTTTAATTACAAAATTTTCAATACTACCACTACTTCCTTCTGCTAAAGTTATGGCAGCATCATTTCCGGAAATTATTATTAAACCTTTAAGTAATTCATCCACACTAATTTTCCATTCTGGCTCCAAGAACATTCTTGTCCCGGTTTGTCTCCAAGCTCTTACGCTTACTTTAAATTTATCATTTATATTTATTTCTTTATTTTCTAACATATCAAATATAATATAGGCTGTCATTATTTTTGTCATTGAAGACGGTGCCATTATATCATCCATATTTTTTTGATATAAAATTTCACCGGTATTATAATCCATAAGAATTGCATTTTTACTGGTTATAAAATTATCAATTTGACTATCTAAAACTTCATACTTATTATTAATTTTATTATTATTTTCAGCAAAAACACTGTTTATAGATAGTAAAATTACAAATAAACTCAAAAAATATTTTTTCATAACTGTAGATTTTTTTATTTTTTATTTTAAAATATAATTAATATATAATTAAATTTTAATTTATGAAAAATATAAGTCCACAAAAAAATAACAAAAAAACAATTTTTTTAAAAAAATTAATTTTATTCATAGTATTATTCATTTTAGTTGATAAATTTTTTACTAGACCTTTAAAAAAGAAAATAGAAGAAAATCAAAGAGAAAAAGCAATAATTGCAAAAGAAGAGGAGGAAGAAAATTTAAAAAATACTAATGAAAAAAAAATTGCTATAGATAATAAGATTATAGAACCAAGAGATATCGTTTTAGAAAATGAATATATAAAATTAATAGTAAATACAAAGGGTTTATTATTAAGTAATCTAATTCTAAAAAAATATAATGTAAGCGTTAATGATGAAACAAAAGTAAAACTTTTAGAATATGAAAATAGGGAAAATTTTAATTATATCAGTGTAAATTGGCTTTCAAATGATGAAAATTTAAAATTACCTGATAAAAATTCCATTTGGGTTGCTGATAAGACTAAATTAGAAGATATAAATGATAAAATTATATTTTCTCATGATAATAATGAAGGAATTATATTTAAAATTATACTGTCTTTGGACGATAAATATATGATAAATATTGAACAAATTGTTGAAAACAATACATCAAATAGAATTTATTTAAAACCTTTGTGGCAAATACAAAAAAGGCATAAAATACAAGATAAAAATGAACTTTCTAGTTTTTCAGGACCAATAGGAGTATTTAATAATAAAATGGAAGAAATAAAAGAAAAAAAATTGAAAAAAAATAATATAGAATTTGAAAAATTTAATTGGGCTGGAATTACTAGTAAATATTGGCTTACCGCTATAATAAATGAAGATTTTTCCAACGGAAAGGTAAATATATTGAAAACAAATAATATACTTAAAGTCCAATATATTACAAAAAATAATCTTATAATTTCTGGAAATTCTTTCTCTGGTACAAAAGGAAAAGTATTCGTTGGAGCAAAAGATTTCGATATTTTAAGAGAATATCAAATTAACAATAATATAAAATTATTTGAAAGAAGTATTGATTTTGGCTTCTTTTATTTTCTATCAAAACCATTGTTTTTAATACTAAATTTCTTTAATAAAATTATTAATAATTTTGGTATAGCTATAATATTTTTAACATTAATTATAAAAATGTTATTATATTCTAATGTAAAAAAATCTTTTGTTTCTATGGCTAAAATGAAAAAAATTCAACCAGAGATGAAAAGATTGCAAAATATCTATAAAAATGATAAAATAACTTTACAACAGGAATTGGTAAAATTATATAAAAAACATGATTTAAATCCACTTTCAAGTATTGCTCCAATTTTTATACAAATTCCTGTATTTTTTTCATTGTATAAAGTTATATCTATAAGTTTAGCCATGAGACAAGCTCCATTTTTTGGTTATATAAAAGATTTATCTGTCGGAGATCCTACATCTATATTTAATTTATTTGGACTTTTATCTTATAATCCAAAAATTATTATAGGATTTTTACCTTGTTTAATGTGCTTAACTATGTATATACAACAAAAAATTACAGAAAATATGCAAGGAAAGCAAGAATTTGATTCTAAAAGCGCTATGGATGAACAAATGCAATCAGCTAATAAAATGATGAAGTTTATGCCTATAATATTCTTATTTATTTTCTCTGGTTTTCCGACTGGTTTGTTAATATATTGGATATCTAATAATATTATTACAATACTACAACAGTTATATATAGGATTGATTTTAAAAAAAGAAAAATAAAATAATTATTTTAAGTTTAATTTTATTTTAAACTTAAAATTTTAGTTATTTATATATACCTCCTGTGCAAAAATTTTTAACTCCTTAAAACAATATTTAAAATCTTACGGAAAATTATATACTTTATACTTTTAATTATTCTATACTTTTTAATTATTCTATACTTTTTAATTATTCTATACTTTTTAATTATTTTAACTTTTTTAATTATTTTAATATTCTCAATAAATATATAATTTTTTATGTAGAGGGTTTATTATCCTTTTTACAAAATCTTTTTTCCATTTACTTCTTGACTTTTTAATTTATTATATGTATACTATATACAGTTTTTTGCATCCTTAGCTCAGCTGGATAGAGCAACAGCCTTCTAAGCTGTGGGTCGTGAGTTCGAATCTCGCAGGATGCACCATTTCTTCTTTAAAAATTAATAATTTAATTAATTAATTTTTTTAAATATAATCTATAATAGTTTAATTTTATATCAGGTGGGGAATATTAATAAATTATTTGATTTTAAAAAAACGTTATATATAAAATAATTATATTTAATAAATATTATTATAAAAATGAACAATACACATATTTTTGAAAAATCAATTTTAAAACAATACGATATTCGTGGTGTTGTTGATAAAAACCTAAATGAAATCGATGCATATTTTGTAGGAAGAAGCTATGGTACACTTCTAAAAAGAAAATACAATAAAAATAGTTGTGTTATTGGTTATGATGGAAGACATACATCACCACTTTACACAGAAAATGTAATAAAAGGATTAAATGAAAGTGGAATTGATGTTGTAAATATAGGTTTAGTTCCAACTCCTGTAATGTATTTCGCCATAGGATTCCTTGGAAAAGGTGCTGGTTTAGTTGTTACAGCTTCACATAATCCACCTGAATATAATGGTTTTAAGATGCTTACAGATGAAGTACCTGTTTTTGGAGAAGATATACAACAACTAGGTGTTTATGCAAAAGATGGAGATTTTGAAAGTGGTAATGGATCAGTTGAAAACATCGATGTCAGAGAGGATTATTTTGAATTTATTCTAAGTAAATTAAATACTGGCAATAGAGAATTAAAAATTATGTGGGATGCTGGCAATGGAGCTGTTGCAAGCATTTTAAAAGATATAGTTGCAAAATTTCCAGGAACACATTTAACTATGTGTGATACTGTTGATGGAAATTTTCCAAATCATCATCCAGATCCTTCAGTGGAAAAAAATATGGAAATGCTAAAAAAGGCAGTTGTAGATAATAATTGTGATTTTGGTGTTGGCTTTGATGGAGATGGTGATAGAATAGGAATTGTTGATAATGAAGGATTTTTACTTTATGGAGACCAATTATTGGCAATTTTAGCAAGAGAATTTTTAAAAGATAATCCAGGTGAAAAAGTAATGTCTGAAGTAAAAGCAAGTAAAATTTTATATGATGATATAGCAGCACATGGTGGTATTCCTGTAATGTGGAAACCTGGGCATTCTGCACAAAAATCAAAAATGAAATCTGATAATATAAAACTTGCTGCTGAAACAAGTGGACATGTTTATTTTGGTGAAAACCATAACTATGATGATGCTTTATTTGCTGGTGTAAAAATGATGAATTTTTTATCAAATAATAATGAGAATATAGCGGATATTAGAAAATCTTTTCCAAAAGCCTATTCAACCAGTGAAATAAGAGTTGAAGTAGGAGATGATAAAAAATTTGAAATAGCAAATGAAATTGCAGAAAGAATGAAAAAAGAAGGCAGAAAATATGTTGATGTTGATGGTATAAGGGTTGAAACTGAAGATGGCTGGTGGCTTGTTAGAGGTTCAAATACTCAACCTGATATTACCACAAGGTGTGAGGCGCTAAGTGAAGAAGGTCTAAAAAAATGTAAAGAAGATTTAAAACATCAAATTAATTTATGTGGTTATGATATAGAATTTTAATTTAGCCTTAATTTTACTTTTATTGTAATTTTTTCTTTATTTTTTCTTTATTTTTATTACCTTTTATTTTGTAATTAAAAAATAAAAGGTGTAAAAATAAAGAAATTTATTTTTAGCTACAACATATACATTTTTATTTAATTCATTAAACCTTTTATATAAAAAGTTTTTAATAAATTATATATTTTATATTTTTTTATATTTAAGATCCTATTTTTATTAAGCTGTTAAATTCAATCATGCTCAATTCTAAAACTTTGCCCCAATGAATTATCAATTTCATTTGTAGCCAAATCAACATTTTCAGTATTAATTTCCATTGTGGTTTGTACTGAATTATTTTCTTCAACTGATAAATCTTTTAATCTCTCTTCGTTACCTAATTCATTTAAACTAGTAGATAGATTTTGTACTATTTCTCCTAAATCATTTTCATTACTACTTTCCAAAATCATATTATTTTGAATACTTTTATTATTATTAATTGCAAAATGCTTATCAACTAATTCTTTTACTTTTGGATCATTATTATAACTATCAGTTCTTTGAATTATATTAAATATAAAAGGTTTATCTTCTTTATCATAGTAATTAGATACGTATTGTATTATAAAATTATGTTTTAAATTTACATTTTTCATACTAAAATCTTTTGGTAAGAATTTACCTTTTAATATTTTATTCATTATTCTTATTTGTTCATTTTCTGGTTTTATCTTTAATTTATTTATAGAAAAATATTGGTCAAAATCGAAGCTTATAAATTTGCTTGACTTTTAGATAAATACGTACAATAATATAAACTGTGTTTATTAACAATAAAAAAGGTAAATGACATGGGAGAAAATACAATTGATTCTATAGCTGAAAATTTAAAAAGACTAAAAAATAAATTAATTAGTTATAATTTTTATCATGATGATCATCGTTTTAGGATGCCACGATTAATATCATTAGAAGTAGAACCAGAACCTAATGAAATTGATAATCATATTCTATCTATTCTTAGTCCTGATTCATCTAAAAACAGTAATAGTGATTTAATTCAGAAAATTATAAATGCAGAAATTATAAAAATTGTAGGAAAAGATGAACATGAAGATTGGCGTTCGAATTCATGGCGTCCACATGGTGTCCGACTTGGTCCTAAGACCTTATCTTATAAAACAGAAATAGAAAGACAAGCATATATTAATTTTATTAATGACTTTTTTGATGAAATTAGAGATTTTTTAGAAAAAGAGGTTGATAATGGCAGAGAACCCAGATTAGAAGTGGCAATAATAGATAATATTTTTAGAAAAAATTTAGAAGAAGCTACTGAAATGTTTAAAACAAATAATTTTCCTACAAGAGATCCTTTGGAAAGAATAAATAAAATAACCGAAATGCTTCAACATGATAAAGAAAAGTCTACTCGTACACGTGATTTATCAGTAGCTTTTGGATTTAATGTATCTGAAATTACAAAAATACCAAAAGATAGATTAATTAATTTTGGAGATGAAACAATAGACGAGTTTAATTATATACTTGGTATTAGAAATAATATATTAAAAGATCAAGGTAATGGACAACAACAAAATGTTGAACAGAGTACTGATCATAATAATAAATTTTTTACCGATATAACAAAAGAAATATCGGAACAGAAAGAAGAAAGTCTAAGTAATATTTATCTTAAATATATAAAACGATTTTTATTTACAAATTTTGATAGAGTAACTGAAGATCCTATTAAAGAATATTGTTCAAGAATAGATGAAGCTAATGAAAATTTAGAAAAAATATTAAATGAAGCAGAAGAAAATGAATTTAAAACTAAAATTATAAAATATTTACAAAATATGAATAAAGATGATTTAGATATGTTTGAAGCAATAGTAGCAATACCAGAAGTTAAAAGAGCTTTAAATGAAAAATCTTTGCTTGCTGATTTTGGAGATTTTATAACAGAAAAAATAAGTAATATTAAAAATCCTCAAATTACTTTATAATTTGTAATAAATATTAAAACTTTATTCTATGAGTATAATATACTTTTTGGACTAATGTTGGAAAAGAATTATTTAGTCATTATTTATATTTTTTATAAGTAATGACTAAATAATTTATACGCTCTACATTATGGTTGTTTATTTAGTCCTTTAAGGATTTATTTAAACGGTTTATTATTGAAAGATTTTATTAAATTAACCCCAACCTTGCTTCCCAACTCACAAAATCCTTGAAAAATAAAGATAATAAATTATATACATTATTATTAATATAAAAAATAATTTAATATTATAAAATAGTACGAATTAAATTTTAACATCCCATTATGATACTAACATTTAAAGATTTAATAATCGATATTTTTGTTGAAGTGGATGACTTTTATAAAAACATTACTTCTTTAATAAATAAACAGTATTTTATAGAAAATAACAATTATGATACTACTAATAAAAAAAGAATCTATAAACATAGAATAGATACTTTATCGGAAGAAGATAAAAAGTTATTAAAGAAAAGAAATATTATAGAAACAGTTATAGGAGAAATAAAAAGATTAACTAATATTACCACTACAAGAATAAAGAATGTATATAATTATTTTACTAATGTATTCAGTAGTATACTAGCCTATCAGATAAAAGTAATGATGAAGTTGGGATAAAAAGCGAGGTTGGGGTTAAATTATATATTTTATATTTTTTTATATTTAAGATTCTATTTTTATCTATCCGTTAAATCCATCATGCTCAATTCTAAAACTTTGCCCCAATGAATTATCAATTTCATTTGTAGCC
>CATOLK010000049.1 GCA_951801155.1 uncultured Rickettsiales bacterium
TTTTTTTGCTGTATTTTTTATCAAAAAATTTGGTCCATAAACTCCTGTAACTTTTATATTATCTTGCAAATAACAATTAGTATAATCAAAAAACTTACCATGCAAACTTACAAGTGTTTTATTTTCTTCAAATATTGATGAAATTGCATAACTACCCATAAAAATTATCAATTTAGGTTTAATTATAGCTATTAATTTTTCAACAAAAGGTTTACATAAATTTAATTCTTCTTTTATAGGATTTCTATTACCTGGTAATCTCCAAAAAAATGAATTTAATAAACAATAATCATTTTCTTCTAAATTTATTGCCTTCATCATTTTTTTTAAAAGTTCACCATTTTCCCCACTAAATATATTTCCATTTATATCATCTTCATCATTCGGTAAATCATTGATTATTAAAATATCAGCTTTTGTATTACCATTTAACACAATTGTAGAAGAAGCAGTTTTTATAAAATTTTTGTAAATATCCAAACCTAAAATATTTTGTAATATATCTTCAATATTGTTTATCCTATCTGCTAAATCTCTACTTTTTGTATTATGCATAAAATTTAATTCCCTTACTTCTTCCTGCTGTCTGGCTAAAGCTCTAATAACTGAACCAGTATCTCTCTTATCTATAACTGGTTTTTCGAATTTATACTGAAAATCGAAATTATTTTCTTCTATATCGCTATAAAATAAATCTGTTATACCGTTCGCTACAAACCATTCAAGTAAAATTTTTAAATCTTCTTGCATCTTTAATCCAAAATTTATTCGTGACTAAATATATCCATATCAAGCCATCCTTTTAAATCCAGATCAACCCTAGTAGGTAAAAATTTTAAACATTCATCCAGAAGATATTTTCTATTTTCGTTTTTTAAAATAATTTCTAATTTTTCTTTTATTTTATGTAAATAGAGTACATCATTAGAAGCATATGTAAGTTGTTCTTCACTTATATTATCACCTCCCCAATAGGAACTTTGTTCTTTTTTTGAAATATCAATGTTAAAAAATTCCTTAATTAGAACCTTTAAACCATGGGCGCTAGTATAAGTTCTTGCTATTTTTGATGCAATTTTTGTACAATAAATATTTTTTACTTTTATATTGAAAGTTTTTTGTAAAATTGCCATATCAAATCTTGCATAATGAAATATTTTTAATATTTTTTCGTCAGTTAGTAATTTTACTAAGTTTGGTGCATAATAATCACTTTTACTATCAAAATGTACCAAATGTGCTATGCCATCTCCTGATGAAAGTTGAACTAAACAAAGCCTATCTCTGAAATTATTTAAACCTAGAGTTTCAGTATCTATTGCTATTTCATTACTTAATTCCAAATTATCTGGCAAATCGTTTTTATAATATTTAAAAGTCATTTTTTTATAATTTCATTATATAATTAATATTATATTATAACCGAATTTATTTAATTCAACTTTTTTTGGATTTATAAAGAGTTTGTTTTATTTATTGAATAATTTTTCAAAGAAGCAAAATAAACTGTATCTGTTTATTCAAGTTCTTTATTATCTTTTAGTAAAAAATACAATAAAAAACAAATTGTAATAATATTAGTAATAATCCATTCGTTTTTCCTAAAATTTACTTGTATAAAAGGATTATAGGTGGCTGCTATTATAAGTAACGAAATATTATTTTTTGTAAACTTTCTATCGCTATATATTTTATAAAATATATATAAGCAAGATAAGCATACAATAAATCTTAGAATATTACAATAATTGTACATAAAATTAAACAAAGTTATAAAAAGTAAGAACACGCTTAATTTTATTAAATTTTTTATATTTAACATTTTTATAAGAAAATTATTTTTATTAAAATTTATTATTAAAAAATAAAAATGCAACAAAAAAACCAAACTATATTATAGTTATTAATAATTTTTTATTTTATTAAAATAAAAATGAAATTTTAAATCCAACCAAACTTGTGTATATTAATTATATTAATATACAAAAAAACTAGTCTATTAATAACTTAAATAGACTAGTCATAAAAATTATAAAATAAACTATTTTACAATTATAACACCTCTTCTATTTTTTGACCAAACTTCTTCGCCACTTCCTATAAATTCAGGCTGTTCCTTACCATAACTTATAGTTTTGATGCTACCTGCTTTAATGCCTTTTTCTACTAGATATTTTTTTACAGATTCAGCTCTTCTTTGTCCTAAAGCTAAATTATATTCTCTAGTACCCCTTTCATCACAATGACCTTCGATAACTATTTTAACATCTTCTTGAGATTTTAATTTTTTAGCCACTGCATCTAGAGTGTTTTTACCTTCTTGTTTTAATAAAGATTTATTTAAATCAAAATAAACTTTACTAATATTATCATCTTCTTTTAATTGTTCATTATTTATTTTATTAGCTTCTACTTCTGTATCAATTATGTCATACTTTTGACCACAGGCTGCCAATAAAGTTAAAGATAATAATAATATTGCGATTTTTTTCATAAAAACTCCAATTTTTTAATAAAAAATTTCTTTAATAAAATGTAACTTATTTATAAAATATTTTTTTTAAAAAGCAAGGAAAAAAAATTTTGTAATTTTAAGTGCTATCAAATATATTTTTTTTATTTTTACAATTTTTTATAAATATATAATATAAAAATTATTTGTTAGTTTCAATAGTCGTGTAGTTTTTATATATTAATTCATAAAAACTATTAACAGAAAAAATTGTAAAATTTTTTTATATTTTTCTTGACTTTAACTAAAATTTTGGTATAATATAACTATTATTTGGTATAAAAGTACAATTTTATGTATTTATTAAATAAATTTAATTCAAAAACTGTGATAAAAGAAAAGAGTTTAAAATATTAAAAAAAGTAAAAGAAATAGAAAAAGTATAGTAAAGATAGAATTATAACAGTAACTATAGGATTTTTTTTGATAAAAACATAAAATTTATATGATTAAAATATTAGAGGTATAGAATGGAATATAAAAATATAATTAATTCATTAAGAAACAAATATAATACTAATAATATTAAATATTTGAATGAAGGAGCAGAAGGAAGAATTTTTGCAATTAACGATAGTTTTACTGTTAAAATTTATAAAAAAGAAAGGTTTTCTTTTGAAGAAATTCAAAAATTGACATTCGATTTTCAAACAATTGAGGGTACCGTGAAGCCAAAAGAAATAGATACGATACAAATTGATGGAGAGGATTATATAATCCAAACATCTAAATATATGAAAAATGGGGATTTATACGATATTATGTTTAACAGTAGAAACGATACTAGTGGTTATTTTCCTATTGCTTTTTGGCTTGTTTTAGACTTATTTTATATGCATCAGAATGGTTTTGTGCATTGTGATTTAAGACCGGATAATATACTTTTGAATAATATGGGTAAACCAAAAATAATCGATCTTACTTTTAGTAAAAGAATTATCAACGACACAATTACAAGAATAGCTTTTACACAGTATACTTCTCCAGATTTATTACAAAATAAGATAATAATGAAAAATTTTCTCAGTAATAAATTAATAATTAGAGATTCAGGAAAACCAATAAAAATAAAAGTATCAGATAAACATGATATATATTCTTTGGGTATTATATTTGTTGAACTTTTTGCCAGAGGTTGTATTAGTAACGTAAATTTTAAAAAATTTGTATCAAGAGGAAAAAGAGTTTCTAAAATAGCTGAAGAAAGCAATGAAGAAATAATTAGTAATTTAGATTTATTAATGAAACAAAAATTTCTTAGAAAACAATTTGTGACTTTATTTGGTTCAGATGAGGCGAAATTAAAATTATTGGCATTGATTAAAAATATGATAAATGATGATATAGAAAAAAGATTTAGTATAGAAGAAGTATTAAGAGAAATGAAAGAAATTTATTCAATGGTTTCAATAAATTATGAAAAATATAAAATTAATGGAAAAGAATATAATTTTAATATCAAGAATAAAGAAAAACTTTTTAGTGAAATTGCTGATATTAATGATATAAATTTTAATGAAGGAGAAATTGAAAAAATTGATAGAACTACAGAAAAAATTGTAAATTCTTTGGTAAATTTAGATAAAGTATCAGTTGAATTTAAAGATGTTTTACATGCTTGTTTAGAAGACGATACTTTTTTGGAACATAGTGATGATATTTTACAAACAATGTCGCCAGAAGAGCGAAAGGTATTTAATCGAATAATAAAGAGAATTAAAATGTTGAAACAAGTAAAAAATAATGTTGCAATGATTGAAGAATTTGAGTCTGTGGAAAAAAGTATAAATGAAAAATGTTGTTTAGAAAAAGATTTTGCTTAATTTTTGATGTTTTTTTATATATGAAAATAAGATAATTTTTCTTAAATAACATAAATTAGTATATAATTGAAAAAATTCTTGATTTTTTTAAAAATATATTGTATACTACTGTAGTAGTAATTATATAATTTTAAACATTTATTGGCGTGATAAAAAGGATTTTTTTTACATTTTTAATATTATTTAGTGTAAGTTGTGTAAAATTTATAGCAACAGGAAGTGAGGTTGTGAGCAAAACTTCTAGGTTGAATAGAGAAATAGTTCAAGTGAAAAATGACTTAAATGTTGAAAAACAACTAAAAAAAAATATTATTAAAAATAAAACATATTTTTTAAAACAACAGGGTTTAAAAAATTTTGGTAGATATTATATTAATGTATTAGAAGGTCGTGTATTATTAAGTGGAATTGTTTATAAACAAGAAGTTAAAGATTATATTATGGAAAAAATAAGAGAAAATTTAGAGGTTAGGGAAATTTTGGATGAATTAAAAGTTGGAAATGTAGTTTATTCGAATATTTATGATTTTTTGCTAAAGAGAACTATAATAACAAAAATATTTTTTAAATCAAATATAAAATCTTTAAATTATGAAATCTCTGTTGTTAATGGTTATGTTTATATAATGGGTATTGCAGAAGATGAAGAGGAGGCAAAATTAATAGCTAAAATTATTAGTACAGTTAGTGGTGTAAAAGAAGTTAATAGTTACATTATAACTGTGAACAGTGATAAAAAATTGAAAATAAATTTTACTAATTAATGGAGAGAAAAATGAAAGAAAAATTAAAAAATATTGTTTTTAAAATTACTAATAATAAGAAACTAAGTGAAAATATAATAAGGAGTGTATCTGGTATTATAATAATACTTGTTTTGCTTGTTTTTATATATTCTCATAATATTTTTTTTGATATTTGTTTTTTATTTACTATTGGAAATTTTATGTCTATGGAGTGGGGGGTTATTGTTGGTAATTCTGAACATAAAAACAAATGGTTAATTATAGGGTCTATATATATAACAATTACTTTATTACCTTTATTTATTTTAAAAACTATGCCGGATGGAAGTAATCTCTTAATGTGGTTATTTTTGTTAGTGTGGTGTACTGATACTTTTGCTTATATTGTAGGAAAAACCTTAAATTTAGGAAAACATAAAATAAGTAGTATTAGTCCAAAAAAATCTTACGAGGGTTTGATTGGTGGTATTTTAGGTTCTATTATTATATGTTATTTGTTTTCTTATAAATTTTTACCAGAATATAAGTCCCTACTATTATATTTTACACCTCTTTTTTGTTGTTTAGAACAAGTTGGTGATTTTACAGAATCTTATGTAAAGAGAAAATTTAATGTTAAAGATAGTGGAGATATGATTCCTGGACATGGTGGATTTCTTGATAGATTCGACGGTTTTCTATATATAGCAATATTACTGATTTATACTCTACAATTCAGTTAGTTTATAAATTATTATAGTATTTATGGGTGAAAAAATAAACAGTTTTTTTAATTATATTTCTAAAGAAAAAAATTATTCAGAAAAAACTGTAATCTCTTATAGAATTGATATAAATAATTTTATTTTTTTTATAAAAAATATTTTAGGAAAAGAATTAAATGAAAAAAATTTGATAGAACTAGAATATAATGATTTTAGAGAATGGTTAAGTTATAGACATTTTGATAAAGATTTGTCAAATAGAAGTAATGCAAGAGCGCTATCATCGGTGAAAAGTTTATTCAAATTTCTTAATAAAGAATATGGAATATTTAACGAGATAATTTTGAAAATAAAAAATCCAAAATTTTCCAAAACTTTACCAAAGAATGTGACCAATAATAATATTTTAAAAATTATTAAATGTATTAGCATTTTTGATAAGCACGAATGGGAAGTTGATAGGGATATAGCTTTATTAGTATTAATTTATTGCTGCGGATTGAGAATTAGTGAGGCTTTAAATATAACGAATAAAAGTTTTATAGGAAATGATACTATAAAAATTATAGGAAAAGGAAAAAAGGAAAGGATTGTTTTTATTTTACCCATTGCTTTGGATTTGATCAATAAATACAAAAAAACTTGTCCTTACAATACAAATGAACATTTATTTTTTAGTACTAGAGGTAAAAAATATAGAGCAACGATCTTTGAAAAATTGGTACAAAATATCAGAAGAAATTTGAATTTACCTGATAGTATTACACCACATTCATTTAGACACTCTTTTGCTACAGAATTACTAATTAATGGTGTTGATTTGAGAACAATTCAGGAATTATTGGGACATTCTAATTTGAAAACTACTCAAATTTATACTCATGTTGATATAAATAATATTATAAATGTTTATAAACATTCTCATCCACAAAAGTAAACTTATTAATATAAAATTAATATTAAATTAAAGTTTAAAAATTAAAAGTGTAATTTTATTGTTTATTGTGAATTATAAAGTAATTCTAGGATTTTTAATATTGGACCTCCTATATAAGAAATTTTCTACAAAAAACAAATATTATAAAAATAATAAGAATTTTTAATATTTTTAATGGGAAGCATATTAAGATATGTTTCTATTATTAAAAATATAAAAAGTTTGAAGTATTTTGAAGTAAGATTTGGAATTTTGTGTAAAATTATATTTTAATTATCTTTAATGTTATTGATAAACACATAATTTTTTATGAAGGAGATTTATTATCTATACTTTTATTAAGATAATCTTCAAATTCATTAAACAAAAATTTTTCATTTAAAACTTGTTTATTTTTTTATTACTGCAATTACTCTAAACATATCTAAATCATTTTTATCAATATTTTACAAATATTTTTTAATTTTAGCACTCTACTTCATTAGACATTTCTTTTATATTTTTAATATTATATCTTCTTAAACAACATTTTTTGATAGGATCTTCAGTTACTTTGTTAAAATGTGTAAATAAAAATTGTTTTATATATTTAAGATGAATGTTCATCTAAGTTTTTTTCTTTCTGTTCTAATATTTTTTTTGTTATATCAGTAAAAAAATTTATTTAATAAATTACATAATTATTAATTATTATTAGAATGGTTTAATAATTATGTAATAAATTTTTTAAAAATAAATTTTATTTACTAAGAAAATAAATTAAAGGGTCCATTCCATCTATTGAATGACAAATTTTTTCTAAATTTTCAAGAGAAGCACTACAATCATAAGAAATAGTTATTTTTTCAAACTCATCATCATTATTATTTTCTACATCTGAAAAATATGTTAATTCATCAAAATCTACAAAATCATCAAAATTTGTATTTGTGTTATTTGAATTGTTCATTCTTTTTTTGTTCTGTTCTTTTTCAATGTAATTATGTATTGTTTTACAAATATTTTTTATTTTTTCTCTTTCTTCATTTTCCATAATTTATTAAATTATTATTAACTAGTACTAAGTATATACCAAATTTATATTTTTGTCAATATAATTTTTTTATTAGACCCCCGCATAAAACTATATTCAAATATCAATAATATTTGAATATTTTTAAATATATTTATTTT
>CATOLK010000050.1 GCA_951801155.1 uncultured Rickettsiales bacterium
AAATAATCATAAAAATAAATAAATTTAAAAATACTCAAATATTATTGATATTTGAATATAGTTTTATATAAAAGATCTAATATAAAAATAACTTCAAAATCTAATTTAGAAATAACAATTTTAATACTATTTAAACAATTTTATTAATTTTTATAACATAATACTAACGTTATAATAGATTTTTTATATAAAAAAGCTTTTATATTGTAATTTTATGTTAAAAAAATTATTATTCATCTATAAGAAATAGTTATTGATGTGATTTTAATTAGTTTTTTATTAATGATTTTTTACGTAATATACGATATATATTTTGATATATTAAATATATTTTTAGAAAATAAAATATTGAAAATAAGTATTCTACTATCTATAATATTTTTAGTTTTACAAATTATTATATTGCCAATGTTCTCTAAAAACTTAAATTCATTCTCTTTACGCAGTATGTATATTTTTTTATGTTTATTTGTTTATATATTTTGCATATTCTTAATAAGAGATATTGGATATATTTTTGAAATAAATAATTATTTAAAATCTTTTATACTTATAATTATTTTTTCAACAATAATAGGTACTATTTATGGATATTTTAATGATAATATAGAAATAACAAGATATAATATAGAAACAGAAAAAGACGTCAATATAAAGTTAATTTTTTTAACTGATTTACATATCGGAAATAAAGGTATTAATGAAAAACAAATAAGGGATATAGTTTCTATAATTAATAAGGAAAATCCTGATTTACTTGTGTTTGGAGGTGATACAATAGAGAAAGAAGATACTTTTTTAAAAACTAAAAATATTACAAGAGTAATGAAACACATTAAAACTAAAGATATTTATGGAGTTTTTGGTAATCATGAATATTATTTCGATAATAATCCTCAAGAAATGAAAAATTTGATAGAAAAAAATTATAAAATTCATATCTTGGAGGATGAATATACAAAATTAAAAAATAATGTAATATTGATAGGAAGATTAGATTATTCTTCTAAAGATTTTGGAATTAAACGAAAAAATTTAGAAGAAATACTAAAAGGTGTTGAAGAAAATAATTTTGTAATAGTAATTGATCATAACCCTATAAATTTTAAAGAATCTGTTGAAAATAATATAGATTTACAAATTTCTGGTCATACTCATGGTGGACAAATTTTTCCATTTACTATTGTAAATAAATTATTTTATAAAAAAATATATGGATTTTTTAAAGAAAAAAATAGTAAATTGATAATATCTTCAGGAATTGGTACATCTGGAATTCCGTTAAGAATTATGGCCAAAAAAGAATTGGTTATAATAAATATTAAAAGTAAAATTTGTAAATAGAGTTTCTACCTAAAAATTACTTAATTTTCAGATTATTAACAAAGTAATTTTTAAGTAGAGATTTTATTGGAATATAAATTAAAATATCATAAATTACTGATCATAATATCGTCTATATGATCATTTAAGGCCATTACCACCATACCACTACGAGAAACTTCGATATCTTTTGTTATATCTGTTAAATTATTTACAATTTCATTCATATTATCTTCTGTTTCTTCTATTTTAAATACCATAATGGATTGGTTACTAAATATTATTTTTCCATCTTTTGTATTAATTAAATTCATAACTTTGTTTGCTGAAGGATTTGTCATTGTAACTTTAATTAGGGCTAATTCTTTTTCTATGTATTGATCTTTTGTTAAAAAATTAGTAACTTTTAGAGTATTTTCATCAAAATTTTTTAATTTTTCACAAACAATTTCAGCATCCTCCCTTTTTCCTTCAACATAAGCTATAATTCTTTGAATTTTATCGTCTCTATCAGCCGCTGCTAAAACTAGTCTTAAAATATTTAGGTTGTTATCACCGCAAAACGAAGCAATTTTTCCTAATTGTCCTTTTACATTTACAATTAATATTGATATCAAAAATTTTTCTATTTCTTCCACGATTTCTCCGTAAAATTTTTATAAAAATAATATATATTATTATTTTTAAAAAGCAATAGTTAATTAGTTTTTGGAAATTATTAATCATTTATATTTTTATCTCTATTATATTTGTTATTTTTATAACATAAATCTTATTGTTGTTTTAATTGTAATTTTTTAGTAATTTATCATTAATAAAATCTGAGTTCTATGGATAACAAACTAAAAAGATAACCTTAGTTATTCTCTACCTTACACATTCTCAAACACTTTATTAACATTTCCAAATCCTGTGGCAATTCAGTTTCAAAATACATTTCTTCATTAGTTCTTGGATGTATAAATCTTAAAGTTTTTGAATGCAAAGCTTGCCTTAAAAAACTATCTATATAACTTTTGTATTCATTTTCTCCACCGGCAACTTTTCTAGAATTTCCACCATATAATTGATCACCTATTAAAGGATGTTGTTTACTAGAAAAATGAACTCTTATTTGATGCGTTCTACCTGTCGTTAATTCACACCGAAGAAGACTAGCTGTATTACCAAATTTCTCAAGTGTTTGATAATTAGTTAAAGAATATTTACCAATATCTTGTGTAACTCTCATTTTTAATCTATTTTTTTCACATCTTCTAATATAACCTTCTATTTGTCCGTTTTCTGGCACTATATTTCCCCAAATTATAGCATTATAAACTCTTTTTAATATTCTTTTATTTAACTGATCTTGTAATATTAAATGAGATTCGTTGTTTTTTGCTACAATCATAACACCAGTAGTATCTTTATCAAGTCTATGTACTATTCCTGGTCTAAAATCTCCACTTATATTCGATAAATTATCTTTACAATGATAAAGTAAAGCATTCACAAGAGTATTCTCGTAATTTCCAGCTCCAGGATGTACTGAAAGCCCAGCCTGTTTATTTATAACCATCAAATCTTCATCTTCATATAAAATATCTAAAATTATATCACTTTTTTCTTTTAATTTAAATTCATTATCTTCATTCATTAGAATTTCAATAGAGTCATTTTTTTTAACTTTATAGTTTATACAATCATAAATTATATTATTTAACTTTATAAAACTATTTTTTATTAGTTCTTGAATTTTATTTCTGGAAAAGATATTTTTAAATTCATCTTTGCTATCAAACTCATCTGTAATGAATTTATCTAATCTTTTACCAGCATTTTCTTCGTTACAAATTAATAAAATTTTTTTCATTTTTTTCTATTGCAAAAATATCTTTTTAAATTAATATTATATTTAAATTTATTAATAACAATAAAAAAATGAATACACAAATTACAAGTCTGCAACTGTTTACAACATTGTTACATGCTGATTTTATTACAAAATTGATAATGATAATTTTATTTTTATTGTCTGTAGGCACTTGGGCTTTAATCTTTGAAAAATTTTTTAAATTCAGATTGTTAGCTATGAAAACTTCAAAGTTTGAAAAAATATTTTGGTCTGGTGATATGTTGGAAGATATATATCAGAAAGTTAAAAATAATGCAAGATGTCCAATTGTAGTTGTGTTTGTTTCAGCTATGCAGGAGTGGTTAAATAACGATGTTCAAACTATAAAAAAAGATAACGATAACGATAAAAGAACTTCTTTAAAAGAAAGATTATATGATGTTATGACTATCTCTGCCAGCAGATCTTCTAGAAAATTAAAGTTTGGTTTAAATTTTCTTTTGGTAGTTGGAAGTATATCTACTTTATTTGGGTTATTAGGTACTGTATGTGGTGTAAGTACTGTATTTAGAGCCATTGCTACCGTAAAAGAAGCAACTCTTTCATCTGTAGCACCTGGTATTAGTACAGCTTTAATAACAACAATTTTTGGAATATTAACGGCAATTCCAGCTTTGGTTTCTTATTATATGATAAGAGCGAGAACTCGTAGTTATGAAGAAGAATTGAATAATTTTATCTTAGAGATTTTGAGTATTTTATCAAGAGAATTAGATTAATTAAAATTAAGGGGTTTAAAATGCGAAGATATTGTAGAAAATATGATGATGATAATGAAATTAATATAAACATAGTTCCACTTATAGATATATTATTTTCTATATTGATAGCTTTTATGATTCCTACACAAACATTGTTTGGAAGTCTAAATATAGAACTCCCATCACTCGATGCTAAAATTATAGTTTTAAAAAAAGATCCAATTAAGATTTTTATAAATAAAGATGGTGAAATTATCATTGAAGATCATGAGGTTAAAATAAGCAATTTAAACAAAAAAATTGATGAGTTATCTTTAAAAGATAAAAATATTAAAATATACGTGATGGCGGATAAAGGAAATAACTATGGTAAGGTGTTGGATGTTGTAGGAAAATTAAATAAAGGTGGCTTTAATGATGTTGTTTTAATTAGTGATTTATATAACAGGTTGTAATAGAAAAAAGAAAAATAAAATGATTAGAAATTTATTATATTCTATTTGTTTACACTTAATTTTTGTATTGTTTATGCTTTTTAGTGATAGGATAAACAATATTTTAAGTGATAAAGTAGTTAGTATTAATGGATTAAATGTTGAAAGTGATTTTTTAGAAAAAAATGATATAAAGATTACAGATAAAAATGTTTATTCCAATCTTACTTTAAATGAAAAAATAGAACTTTACGAACTAGCAAAAGAAACCCATGATAAAAATAAAAAATTTACTGAGTTTGATGTTGTTTCGTTAAAAAATAAACTAAAAACCTATAAAAGCACCGAAAATACTTCTATAGAAAATAATGTAAACTATACAAATTCAATAAATACAAAGTTTAATACAGACGAAATACTATATTTAGGTCCTACAGACTACAACAATTTATTAGCTAAATTAGAAGAAAAAAGAAAGAAAAGAGAACAGAATAAACAAATGGAAAAAGAAAAAGAAGATAAAAATAAAATAGAACTTACTAAAGAAATTGAAGTCATAAAGAAAGAAAAATATAATAAAAAAACAAGAGGAACAAGTAATCAATTAAATATCAATAGAGAAAATAAAGATAAAAAAGAAATAAAAATTGAAGAAAATGTAGCAAGTAAAAACTCCGAAAATTATTTAGATCCAAATAAACATATACAAGTTGCCAAAAATACAAACGATAGAGATATTACAAAAAATATCGAGAGTAGTGATGTTAAAATCATAGAAAATAATATTAAAAAAAATCAAATTATAGATAAAAGAATTACAGAGATTCTTAATAAAAACTTAGCTAATAACAAAGAAATAAAAGAACAAGTTGAAATTAAAAAAGAAAAAAATGAAAAAATCGAACAATTTAACATAGATATAGATAAAATTTTTACAAAAGATGATATTAAAGATATAAAAAAGCATATAAGAAAAGAAGTTTTAGGAGATTTAACTTTAAGAGAAAAGGTTAATATTCAAAATCAAATTATAATGTGCTATAAAAGTGCTATTTTACAAACTAAAAAAAATAATAAAGTTAAAGTTTCTGTTACATTGAAATTATTCCAAGATGGTATAATAGATACGAAAAAAATAAATATAAAAATTATAGATGATAAAAATAAATTTAATGAAAATGATTATAAAGATGCAATAGAAAATATTAAATTAGCTTTAGCTTATTGCAATCCTTTGAGAAATTTGCCATTAATAAAATATCAAAGTTGGCAGCATATAAACTTTATTTTCGATACAACAGTTGAATAGTGGGAATGATGTATGAGAAAAATTTTAATGTTTTTGTTATTTTTTACTTATTCAATAACAGTTTTTGCTGATGATGACAATTTTCTTCTTATAGATAATATTTTTGGTTTCGATAAAATAAAAATAACTTTATTAAAACCGTGCGTTGTTGTAAAAAAAGAAATTAAAAATAAAAATAATGATAATAGTGCTATTGCAGAAAAAAAGAGTCTGAATAATATAGATAATATAAAAGAAAGAATTTATAAGAAAAAAGATAACGCTATAGAAAATTTTTTGAACAATTTAAATAACAAAGATAGTGAAAATAAAAAAGAAAATTACAACAATAATAAAAAAAATACTGTTAAATTATTATGGCAAGATTATTTTGATGTTGATCCATCAACAAAAATTGATAAAGTAAATAGTGATAAAGAAAAATTCAACAAAACAATTGATAATATTTATAAAAAAATAATAAATAACTTAGAAATTGCTAATTTCTATAATATAGATTATAAAAGTAATTCTTGTCAAGATATGAATGAATTTTTTAAAAATACACAAGATCAAAATAATATAAATGATTATATTTTTAGTGATAACTTTATCGGCAGTGATTTTATTGTTAGTGCAGAAATAGAAAAATTAAACGAAACAAAAATAAAGATACAAATACTTATATGGGATATCCTTGATGAAAAATTTTTAGATGGAAAATATTATATTCTACATTTAGATAATAAAAACAATAATTCTTACAGAATATCAAATATGATATCTGATTTTATTTTCAAACTAACAACCGGAGAAAAAGAAGGATTATTCGATAGTAAGATAATGTATATATCCGAAACTGGTTCGCCATTAAAAAGAGAAAAACAAGTTGCTATAATGAATTTTGATGGAAGTAAAAATATAAAGATTACAAAAAGTAAAAATTTAAAGTTAATTCCAATATTTTCTAAATATAATCCTAATGAAATATTTTATATGGAATATTTACCAGAAGGACCTTTTATTGTAAAATATAATTTAGCAAATAATAGCTTTACAAAAATTCTAACCAAAAATCAAACTATGACTAGTGCCGCAAATTTTAATCCTGATAACAAAAATCAGCTAATTTTGGCCGGTACTTCAGGAAAATCAACTAATTTATTTTTATTTGATTTTAAAGAAAAGAAAAATAAACAAATTACAAAAGGAAATAGTATAAATACAGCTCCCAGTTTTAGTCCGGACGGAAAAAAAATAGTTTATGTCTCTGATAAATCAGGAGTTAGAAAACTTTATATAAAAGATTTAGAAAACAATAAAGAGGAACTTTTAACTAAAGAAGCTGGAGTTTACGATAAACCTTCTTGGTCACCGGATGGGAAACTTATAGCTTTTGTAAAAATAAAAGGTCAACGATTTGAATTAGGAATTATGAACTATAGGGGTGAAGCTGAAAGGATTTTGACAAGTAGTTATTTAATAGAAGGAGTTAAATGGTCACCAAATTCTAGATATTTAATATATACAAAGCAAAAAGGAGCTTATGGTACTAATAGTATTCCAAGAATTTATATAAAAGATATATTAACTGGAAACGAATATAGAATACAAACTCCACCGCAAGAAGGTGCTAGTGATCCAGATTGGATAATGAATAAGTAAAATATGTATAAAAAAGCCAATAAGAAATTAAAATTTTATAAGAATATTATTAGGTACATTAATTTTTTATCAAGATTGATTGTTGTATTAATTTTAACTATTTTTCTTTATTTATTGCAAAAAAATATTAATGATAATGGTTTGAAAAATAATGACATAATTATAAATATTATGGAAAGTCCAAAATTGCAAACATATGAAAATGATGGAGATATTGTATCGGTAATTGGAGATAAAGCTGAAATTATGGAAGATAAAATAAAAATTTATAACCTAAATATGAAATCTGATTTTTTAGTTGGTTCGGCAGAAATTGTTGATATTACGGATAATGGAGAAGAAGTAATTTTGAAAAACAGACCTACAATAATATTTTATAATGAAAAGTAAAAAAGATTTATATCAATTTATTAGACCTCCTGTATAAAACTATTCTTATTTTCTATATATATATATTATTTTTTAATAATTTTTATTTTTATGTCTTTCTTTTTTTGTTAGATTTGTTAT
>CATOLK010000051.1 GCA_951801155.1 uncultured Rickettsiales bacterium
GTTCTTAGATTTTTTTTTCTTTAATTTATTTTTATATTATTCTTATTTGATTTTCTGTTTCATAGCTATATAATTTCTCGATATATTTATTTTCTAATTCTTCTATAGTAATAGATTCAATTTCTCTATTAATACCTAAAAACTCCGCATAAAGTTTTAATAAAATTACTTCAAACATATTATAATAGTTTTCTTATAAGTTTTAAAAGGTATTTTGTTAATATTGTCATAACAAGTTTCATCTATTTTATTACAGTACGATTCTGTGTTTGAATCATAAGGATTGTTTTCTATTAGAACATTTCTAAAAAATCTATAAAATTCATCAATTTTTCTAATTGGTTTTATACTAATATCTTTAATATTTTTTTTATTTTTAATGTCTTCTTAATTCTATTAATTAAATTAGCCTATAAAGCCAAAATTACCTCTCTGTGTTCTATATTTTTTTCCATATTTGTTTTTAGCGGTTAAATTATATTATATTTTTAAATAAATGTCAATATTTATAATTAATACAATTTTTATAATTAATACAATTTCAGACTTAAAATAAATTACAAATATTTATCATCTTCTATATTTAATTCTATTTCTTCAAGTCTTTCTTTATCTTTCGATAATTCTTCTGAAAGATTTTCTATTTTAGCGTTTTTATCATTTGCTTCTGTTATAAAATAATCAATTACACCTCTAATATAATTTAGTTCTACCAAAAGATTATTTACTAAGATTTTTCTTTTATTTATTCTTTCTTCTATTTCATTAACTTCATCACTGTATTTTTTAATATAATTTTTAGCATATAATTTATTTATATTAAAAAACGTTGTAAAAGATAAAGTAAATATAATTAATTTTTTCATAATTTTATATTAGATATAATAATTAAATATAATATTTTTTTTGTTGAAATCAAAGTTTACTTTAATTAAATTTAACTATTAGATTAAATTAATAAATATTTTATAATTATTAATTTTTCGATACATATAATACATTAATTTAATATTAATAAATACAAAATTATATTCTGTCATAAGAATATTGGTATAAAATTCTAATTTATTTAAATTTAATTTAAGTTTTTTTATGTTTTTTATAAAAGCTTATCTTATTTTCATATATTTTTCTTTCTATTAAAAGTTATTTCTATTATACAAACACAATATAGTCAATAAATAGTAATAATTAAAAATTTTTCTTGCAAAATAATTTTATTAAATTAATATAATTCCTACATTTTAAAATTATTATTTTTATTAAATTTTATAAAAAATTATGGCACACACATTAACTACAAAAAAAAATATAAGAGTTACAGCTCGAAGAACTGCTATAAATAGATCTAGAAAAAGCAGAATTAAAAGTTTTCAAAGAAAAGTTGAAGAAGCTATTGAATTAAAAGATAAAGAATTGGCAAAAAAAGTATTTGTACAATATGAGTCAGAATTAGCTAAAGGTTCAACTAAGGGTGTATACAAAAAAAATACTATAGCTAGAAAATTAAAAAATCTTTACAAAAAAGTAAGAAATCTAGAATAAAAATTAATCCAAATTGTAAAAATAAAAAATGATTAAAGAATTTTCTTTCAATTTTTTAAAAAATAATAAAATTATTTTATATGTATCAACACTGTTGGTACTGTTTTCGATGACATATATTATAATATCATTCAATTTTAATAATAATTTTACCAGAGAAATAATTATTGATATTACTAGTAATAGTATAAAAAATAATATTTTAAAGGAAAATTTATATAAACAAAACTATAAAAACATAACTTTTACAAATTATAATAATGGAATGATAATAAAAGTATCAGAAAAAGTTATAAACAACAAAAATAAAAATACAGAAGATGTAAAAAGAGTGGTTCTGAACTTAGATAGTAACGTTATTTTTAATAAAATTGATTTTATAGAACACAAGATTGATTCTATTTTAATAAGAAATTTGATCATTTCTTTGATTTTTTCTTTAATTATGATTTTATTGTATACGGGATTTAAATTCAATTTTAATTATGGCTTAAGTGTAGTTATAACATTATTGCAAAATATAATAATATCACTTGGTTTTATATCAATTTTTAAATTATATTTTGATTCGATAATGTTTATGGCTATTCTTACTATTTTTTGTTATTGTTTAAGTAGTATATTACTTTTATTTGATACAATCAAAAGTAATGTAAATTTATATAATGATAAAAAAACTATAGAAGAAGTAGTTAATTTAAGTATAAATTTAAATTTTGTAAAAATTATATATGCTGGATTTTTTGTTATAATATTATTATTACCTATGATTTTTGCAACTATTTCAGTGTTGAAAAATTTTAGTATTATGATGATATTTGGTATATTGTATGGAATGTATTCGTCCATTTTTATAGCACCTCGATTGTTGCTATTAAAAAAACAGAATAATTATAATAATATTTTATAAACTAATTAGGGTTTTAAAAATGAAAAAAACAAAAATTGTAGCAACTATTGGTCCAAAGTCAGAAAGTGAAGAAATTTTGACAAATTTATCTAGGGTTGGAGTAAATGTTTTTAGATTGAACTTTTCTCACGGAACCCACGAAGAACATGGAGAAAAAATAGATAGAATTAGAGCATTGAATTTGCCTGGTGCAATTATGTTGGATACAAAAGGTCCAGAAATTAGAACTGGTGAAGTTAGAGATAAAGTATTTCTTAAAGTTGGTGACAAATTTACTATGACCACAGAAAAAGGAATTTATGAAGATACTGGAAAAATAAGTGTAAATTACCAAGATTTTTTAAAAGATGTAAGTGTTGGAGATATAATAGTTTTTGATAGCGGTGTAATGTTAGCTAAAGCTACTAATAAATCTGGTACTAATATAGATTTTGAAGTAATAGAGGGACAAACAAACATTACTACAAAAAGACATATAAATCTTATGGGAAAACCAGTTTCTCTACCAACAGTTACAGAAAATGATTGGAAAGATATTGATTTCGGTATTGAAAAAAATATTGATATGATTGCTTTATCTTTTGTTAGAAATGCACAGTCTATTATAGATGTAAAAAATTACTGCGCTTCAAAAGGTAGACCAAATATTCAAATTATTTCAAAAATTGAAAATTTTGAAGCAACACAAAATTTAGAAGAAATAATTGCAGAAAGTGACGGTATTATGGTGGCAAGAGGTGATTTAGCTTGTGAAATTCCATTTTCAAAAGTTCCTGCTATGCAAAAAAAAATCGTAGCTCTTTGTGCTTTTTATAAAAAACCAGTTATAATTGCAACTCAAATGTTATTATCAATGGTTGACAATATACAACCTACAAGAGCGGAAGTTTCCGATGTAGCTAATGCTATTTTTGAACATGTTGACGCTGTTATGACATCTGATGAAACTACAAAAGGTTTTGATCCTGTAAATGTTATAAAAGTTATGGCTAAAATAGCAGAAGATACAGAAGAAGAAATTTATAGTTGTCAATGTGGAGAAGATTGCGAGTGCGGCTGCAATAAAAAAGACAGCAACAAAAAAGAAAATGAAAAATGTGATTGTGGTTGTTGTGGAAATGATGGAATTTTTTCAATTTTACCAGATTGCACTGAAGATATAAATGCTATAGTTGTTGTAAGTAATAAAGCAGAATATACAAATAATGTTTCAACTCCAAGATTAAATTTACCAATTTTTTCATTTACTTCTAACGAAACTTTGAAAAATAATTTACATTTAGTTTGGGGTGTTAATCCTATTCTAGCAGATATAAAAGAAGATTTAGACTCCAATATTGAAATGGTTGAAAATACTTTAAAAAATGATTTTAAAGATATAAAAAAATATGTTTTAGTTTGCGATGTTAAAGGAAATTTAACAATTCAAATTAAAGAAATAAAATAAAAAAATGTTAAAAAAAATTAAATTATACAGACATAAACTTTTATTGTTTATGTTTGTATTTTTTTTACAATCTTGTTCAAATATAACAACTTTATATCAAACTAAAAAATTATACTATGGACAAAGTAGTAATGATATTGTAAAAAAATTAGGTAATCCATTGGAAAAGAAAATAATTAACATGAATAGTGAAATTTATGTTTACTACGTTCATTCTAGCATATTCGATTTATTTTTAAATTCTGAAAAATTTCCGTACATTGGTTTTTATCCATTTAACAGAACTGGAAAAGAATTTTGGGTTGTGTTAAATAATGGAAAATTAAAAACTAGTGGATATGCTAAGGATTTTGAAAGATATTCAAATAACATAATATTAAACTAATATAATAATTTTGAAATTGTAAAATTTATGTATTTTTAATTTTAAAATTTTTTCTAGTGTATTATTTATCTATTATAAAAATATTAAATAAAAATAAAAAAAATGTTCTGAAATTTCGGAGTTTTAGTTAATTTATTTTTTAACAAAATTAGCATTTGTTATATATTCCATAATTCTAATTAAATACGAATAAAAATAATTTTATTTTTCAAAAAAATAATGTATTTAAAATAAAATAATATATTATTTGTATAATATAAAAAAAATTTGGAATAATTTAATTCCGGACCAAGAATTTAATTTTCAATATAGTATAAAATTGATAAATATTAATTAATAATTAAACTTTAAAGATACATCTTTTAAGTTTAATATACTTACAATTTTGATTATTTCCTTGACTTTGAAAGTTTTTAATATACATTCCTATTATAATGTATATTTATTATAAATATATATAATATATCTTATTTATATTATATATTATAAAATATATATTTTTATTATAAGTAATTAAAAAATTTAAAATTTAATTGGAGGCAAAATGACAGCAACTACATCTATAGACGAATATGTTGGTTTAAGATTAAAAATAAGAAGAAGTTGTCTTGGTATAACTCAAGGTGAATTGGGCGAGATGACTGGAGTTACTTTTCAGCAAATTCAAAAATATGAAAAAGGTGCAAATAGAATAGGTGCAGGAAAATTGTATGAGTATGCTAATATTCTTAATGTTCCAATCAATTATTTTTTTGATGGTTATAACGAAAAAAATATAAAAACAACTTTATCAGATGCTGATACTAATTGGGAACCGGAAAAAAATAATAATGTTCCAGAAAAAGAAATTATAACCCTTATAAAGTTTTTTTCAAGAATTGAAGATAAAAAAACAAGAAATGGTATTGTTGATTTAGCACGTTCATTATCTAAAAAAGTTAATAAATAAATTACTCAAATAAATATTATAATAGTTAAAATTAGATTATTTTTATAAAAAATAAAATTGTGTATAAAAAGTAAGGTTATATTTTATTATTAAGTAAATCTTTTCTTCTAATCAAAGTTATTTCCTTAGCTTTTTCAATTTTCCATTTATTAATTTCTGAGTGATTTCCAGACAATAATACCTCTGGAACTTTTCTATTTTTCCAAATTCTTGGTTTTGTATACAAAGGATATTCTAATAAATTATTAAAAATATTATCAGTGATACCACCAAAACTATCTTCAATAATTGAATTTTTATCACCAACTACTCCATCTATGCACCTTATTAGACCTTCAATAAGCATCAAAGCCGGCAATTCACCGCCCATAATAACAAAATCACCAATAGAAATTTCTTCGATATTATATTCTTCAATTACTCTTTCATCAATTCCTTCGTATCTTCCACAAATTATTCCTATATCAAAGTCTTGAGAGATATTATTGATTTCTTTTATTTTTTTTTGATTTAATTTTTCCCCTCTTGGGCTCATATAGTATAATTTTGTATTTTTTAGATCACAATTTGCTTCAATACTATCCCCTAAAACATCTGGTTTTATTACCATTCCATGATTACCACCGTATGGAGTATCATCAACCTTTTTATGCCCATCTTTAGAATAATCTCTAAAATTTACAATTTTCAATTCCCATAAGCTATTTTTTAAAGATTTACCTAATAGAGACTCATTACAAAAATTTTCTATAATTTTTGGAAAAATTGTAAAAATTATAATCTTCATATAATATTTATTTTGTATTATTTCTTAATATTGGCGGTATAACCAATATGCTTTCGTCTACTTTTGATGTAGTACATGATATTATAAATAATAATAAAGTTATTATAATATATTTTTTCATAGCGTTGAATTTAATAATTTTTTTGATTTTAAAATTATAATAAATAAAATCAATGTTTTTTACCAAAAATATATAATTACTATGGTATGTAATTTATTAGATAAAGATAAAATTTAATCAAAAATTATGATTTTAATTATAAAAGTATTATTTTATATAAAATAGTTGACTTTTTTATTTAATTTTTTATAAAATTTTTTAAAAAAACAGTAATAAATTTTATGGTTGAAAGAACACTAAGCATAATTAAGCCGGATGCTATAGAGAGAAAATTAGAAGGAGCCATTATATCAAAAATAGAAGAAAATGGTTTCACAATTGTATCACAAAAGAAAATTTTACTTTCTAAAACTCAGGCTGAATTATTTTATAGAGAACATTCAGCAAAACCATTTTTTGCTGAATTAACAGATTATATGAGTAGTAATCCTGTTGTAGTTCAAATTTTAGAAAAAGAAGATTGTGTAGTTCAATACAGAACACTTATGGGAACTACAGATCCTAAAACTGCCGAAGAAGGTACTTTAAGAAAATTATTTGGGGTAGATATCAGTCACAATTCTTTGCACGGTTCAGATAATATCGAAAGTGCTTGGAGAGAAATTCATTTTTTCTTTAGTGATATAGAAATATATAAGTAAACTACAGAATTTTTCATATAAAGACTTATTGTAGATTAGATAAGTTTTTATATGAAATGTTATAAACATTCATTATTTTTATTAAAATTATTTTTATATTGATTTTTAAGACTTTTTTATGGTTCTGTTAATTTTTTATATAAGCTTGTAATTTTCAATAATTTATTATTTTTAACTAAAAATTACTAAAAATTTTTATTAAATCGTATTAATGTAAATATATTTTAAATTGTAAAAATGTAATATTACGGTCATTTTTACTAATAATAATTTTTCTAT
Organism: uncultured Rickettsiales bacterium; assembly: GCA_951801155.1. GTDB lineage: Bacteria > Pseudomonadota > Alphaproteobacteria > Rickettsiales > UBA1997 > CATOJU01. The sequence continues at coordinate 7,065 of CATOLK010000051.1, forward strand.
TATTAAATAAGATTCAATTTTATTTATTTTTTAGATAAGTATCTTACTTTAACAATTTTAATACAATAGATATGTATACTATTATTAATAATAATTTAGTTTTATATTATAAAAGTATATATTCATTCCATATATTTAATTTATTTCTAGATATTTATTAAATTTTTCTTGATTTTAATATTTCTTTATTTTACAATAAATATGTGTGGTAGATACAAATATTTATTAATAATTTTATAAATCATCAGATTTATTAATAAAAATTCATAATTTTTCCTTTTAAAAAAACATCTACCACATTCCTTCAATATATTATTATAATTTATAAAATTTAAAAAGTAGTTCTAAAAGATGTATTAATATTAAATGAATGTAAACAGTTTTGTATTAGACCTCCTGCATAAAACTATTCTTATTTTCTATATATATTAATAATTTTTATTTTTATATTTTTTAGTTAGATTTGTTATTTTCTTAATATTCCTTTATTTATGTCATTCCAGACTACAATTTCTTAATAAACTTGTTTATTTAGAAATTGTTGATCTGGAATCCAGAAAATATAAAATAAACTAAATATAAAAATATTTTATAGGTTTTTTATATTATAAGATATAGAAAAATTATTAATATTCTTTTTTATATTAA
>CATOLK010000052.1 GCA_951801155.1 uncultured Rickettsiales bacterium
GATTTTCTAGTAAGATAAACTTACAAGAAAATCTAATCTGGAATGACGTAAATAAAGGGAAATTAATAAAATAAACAAGTTTATTAAGAAAATCTAATCTGGAATGATTAAATAACGAAAAATCAAAGAATAAACAAGTTTATCAAGAAATTTTAATCTAGAATGACGTAAATAAAGGAAAATTAAAGAACAAACAATAATAAAAACCCTCCTGTCATTCCAGATCAACAATTTCTTAGCGATTTATTGCTTAGAAATTGTTGATCTGGAATCCAGCAATAAATTACTTTAATAGTGGAAAAAAAATATTAATAATTTTTCTATATTTTGTAATATAAAAAAACTTTAAAATATTTTTTTATATTTAACTTTGTTTATATTACTGGATTCCACATTAAGATTTTCTAGTAAGACAAGCTTACAAGAAATTCTAATCTGGAATGACGTAAATAACGGAAAATTAAAGAATAAACAATTATAAAAATAAATAATTTTAAAATACAAATAATACTATTTGATATGTAAATGGGCAGTACCACAATACAAAAAATTTTTCTTGACTTTTATTAATTAAATAATGATGATAATTATCAATTACAAAATTAATAATAATTAGGGAGATTTTATGTCAGACCAAAGAGAAAGTAAAAGTGTTGCAGATATGGTTGAATTATTCGATCAAATATTACCGCAAGGAATTGTTTATATGGAAGGAGAATTCGAAACTTTAAGGAAGAAAATAAGTAATAAAAAAGCCAATCCTACTCCAGAAGAATATATGAGATACGCTGATTTATTATTAGAAAATGGAAGATTACAAATAGTAGATAAAATAAAAACAGCCGCAGATTATTATAAAAAAGCAGCAGATAAAGGCAATGTTGAATCTATGCTTAGATATGCTAAAATAATGTTTGTTAATGATAGAATTGGTAATAAAAGAGAAACAATAAAATATTATACTAAAGCAGCAAAAGAAGGTAGCACTAGAGCCATGGTTGAACTTGCTACTTTTTATACTGATAATCCTAAAAAAGCAGAAAAATATTATTTGGACGCAATAGATAAAGGTGATGCCGAAGCCATGTATAATTATTCGGTTCAACTTTCAAATCCAACAGATAGAAAGGATATAATAACTGACAAAGAAAAATCACTTCATTATTGCAAACTTGCAGCTGATAGTGGTCATATCGAAGCTATAAAAGTATACGCTAATATGTTATACAATGGCGATGGCATTGAACAAAACAAAGCAATGGCAGCAGAATATTATAAGGAAGCAGCTGAAAGAGAAGATATCCCTAGTATGAGACTTTATGCTGATATGTTATACAATGGCGATGGCATTGAACAAAACAAAGCAATGGCAGCAGAATACTATAAAAAAATATTTGAAACTCCTAAAAAAAATGATACTCATGAAAAATTAATTATTGATACTAAAGTAGTATATGCTAATATACTATACAATGGCGATGGTATTAATCAAGATAAAGTAAAAGCGGCAGAATACTATAAAGAAGCATCTGAAGAATTAAATGGTTTTGCATGTTTTCTTTATGCTAATATGCTTTATTCTGGTGACGGCATAGAACAAAATAAAGCAGAAGCAGCTAAATATTATAAAGAAACAATTAAAATTTTAAGTGAAGACACACAAGAATATATTACAGCATATCTTAATTATTGTGATATATTATTTACTATGAATGAAGAAGAAAATATAAATGAAGCAATATTTAACTATAAATTACTTGCAGATAAAGGTAATGTTGAAGCTATAAAAAAATATGCAGATATATTATTTACTGGAAATAACGGATCTCCAAAAAATGAAAAAGAAGCGTTAAAATATTACAAAAAATTAGCAGACAAAACAGATAATATTGAAGCAATAATTTCTTATGCTGATAAAACATATGATATTTATAAAGACGAAACTAACGAACAAATTAAAAAAGAAAAAATAAAAGAAACTGAAGAGTATTATAAAAGAGCAATTAATAAAGATAGTTTAGAAGCTATGGAAAAATATGGAAATTTATTATATAATACAGACAGAAAAACAGAAGCTTTTTTTACTTATGATTTCCTATTATCGAATGAAAATCTTGCTTTAAATGAAATAAGAGCAAGAATTATACGAAAATGTCTTAATATGTTAAAAACAAAAGAAGTAAATCTTGAACCAGCTAAAGAAGCGGAAGAAATAAAAAAATACGAAAATGCAATTAATAGTTTAAATGATACTGTTCTGCCTAAAAATATAGAAATATAATAACTATTAACTATTGGTAATTTATTTATATTTTAATCACTAAATTCTCTTTATTTAAAATAGAAAGAGAATTTAGTTTAAATATTTTTTTTAAAATTTTGTTGACTTTATATTAAATATGTTATTAATTATTAATTGTAATAATTATAAGGAAAACTTATGTCAGAAACTATAAATATTGAATTAATTAGAAATTCTGAAATTTTAATTAATTTTATAAAAGAAAATAATTTGAAAGAGGTTTTTAAATTATTATCACAACCAATTGATTTTGACGAAAAAACTTTAGAAAATACACTTGAAGAATCTATTTTTCATATAGCAATTAAAAATAATAACATAATAATGTTTAATATTTTGTATAAGAGCTTTCCAAAAATCCTAGACAATGTCATTAATAAAAAAATTACAATTGTAGAGAATGGAGAAGAAATCAAGAAATCGATGCTTCAAATGTGTGCCGAAAAAGGATATGTAGAATTGGTTAATCTATTGTTATCGAAAGATAATATAGATTATAATTTGGAAAATTTAATTAATTATCTCATTGAAGGAGGTGTGGATAGTCCTAAAATAAAAAATATAATTGAAGAATATAATATTGAAAAGAAAATAGATACTAAAATTATTGATACAATATTAGGTTTAACTAGAAAATATAACGATGAAACTATATGTAGATATGCCATCAATAGAAATGATATAGAAGGTTTAAAGTTTCTAATAAAATTCTATGAAAGTTTAGAATTGTATGCCGATATACTTTATATGGCAGAGCAAAAAGGAAAAGAAGATATAATTACAAATTTAATTGATGATTTTGTTTTCCCTTCAAGAAATATTCAAGATGATGAGGGAAATACGTTACTTCATTATGCAGTTTTGGAATGTAGTTTGGAAACTATTTTATACCTAATTGAAAAGGGAGCGGAGGCAAATATAAAAAATTATAATAATCTAACTCCAGCTGATTTGATATTTTGCATTGAAGACAATCCCGGTCCAGATTATGAAACAATTGCAGATTTATTATTGAACGAAGAATACTTGAGACACATAAGAACAGATCAATTAGAATATGAAAGAATAGTTAATGAAGGTATTCAAAGAGAAATGGGTTTAACGGAAAGATCTGAAAATCAAGATATTTTAAATATAGTTGAAAATTTTAACCAACAGCAAAGAGAAACTAATAATAGACAAAGAACTGTAGATAGTCATGATATTTCTGTAAAAAAACGAGCATTAAATTCAATAAAATCTTTTGATAATAATAGTAATTTGGCAAGTGTATATGGAGGAGGTCTGATACATTGTATGACTTATCATATTGATAATTTAAATTACGATTATACAGTAGATCCAATATGGCAATTTTTCAAAAATATAGATATTATTATAGCTGATAATTCTAAAACATTAGAAAAAACTATTGAAGAAATTTATAAATTAAAGGAAAGTTACAAATTGGAAGTTATAAAAACATTAAACAATTTATCAGAGGAAGATTATAGTGTATTTAAAACAATTTTTTCAATGCAAAAAATAAAAGAAAAAATGAATAGATTATCTGCTAATTTATATGAATTTGTAATTGAAGATTTTTTAATAGAGAATGTAAATATTATTGATAAAATAAGAAATATTTTTCCTAAAGGTAATAATTTAAAAATTAATATGGAAAAACTGATTGATTTTATACCATTTAATGAAGATAAAAATATAAATTATGAAAAATTATCAAATATGCTTATTATTGCTAATAATATATTACCAGAAAATAAATTCAATATTTTATTGGATATTTTAGAAAAAGACTTTGGTTATAAAGTAAAGAAGAAAAAAGATAAAAAAGATTTTAGTGATACTTTGACAAGTTTGGAATTGGAAATAGATGGTAAAATATTGGATAATGAAAAAGATGTTGAAGTTAAAAAGTAGACATTTTTATTGAAAATATATATTAAGACTTTCTGCGTAAAAAATTACATAATTGTTAATAATATTTAGGTAATTTAAAACTCTATAAAAATAAAATCATTATCACAGAATTTAAATTTTCTTGATTTACTTATTATTGTATTTTGAATGTTAAAATTGATTTTATTACATCAAAGAGGTTTTTATCTTTTATAATTTCTTTGCTATACTCTAGTAAATTCTAATCTAATATTTCATTTAAATATTAACCGCTTAAACTTAATTTTCCAACATTTTTATCTTAACAAATTAATAATAACTAAAAATAATAAAAATTTTAAGTTAAAATCAGATTAGAATTGATAAATTATTATTTATAAACTTTTCGAATTGTAATTCCAAAATTTTTTCAATAATTTCCTTGACTTTTACATATTAATTATTAAAATTCCCTGTGAGGGGACATAGCTCAGTTGGCTAGAGCATCTGCTTTGCACGCAGGGGGTCGTGGGTTCGAATCCCATTGTCTCCACCAATAAAAAATTTATCAATTCTTACATCCCTAATTCATATCTTTACTAAGTCAACATAAAATTATCATAATACTAAATTTTATATACTATTTATTATAAATAATAAAAAGCATATTTTTTAAAAAATATTAATGAATTAATTTTCATAAAAATTGTATATTAACTAGAAAAATAAGTATTTATTTGACCTGAAAAAAAATTAAATTTTTATATAAAAAAGGTTGTATTTTATAATTTAATATATTATTATTAGTTATACAAAAATTTTTAAAAGGATTAATTATGAAATTAGAATATATTATTAAGAATTTAATTCAAAATAATAAAATTAAAACTCAACTGGAGTTAACTAATATTTTATATAAGAAAGGTTTTAGTACAACACAATCAAATATCTCGAGAATTTTAAAAAAATTAAATACTGTAAAAATTCTTGATGAAAATAAAGAAACCTACTATGTTATACATAATAAACCTCTAGAACTCACAAATTGGATAAAAAATTTAATTTTAAGTATAGATGTAAATGGTGACAATATAATTATAAAAACATACAACAATGCAGCTCAACTAATAAATCAAATATTAAATGAGAGAAATATTAATAACCTAGAGGCAACAATTGCCAGTAACAATATTATTATAGTTATACCTGAAAACATAAGTAAAATTAATGAGTTGGCAGATAATTTAAAAATTTTATTTTACTATATCGATGTAAAGCAAGCGCTGTAATAACGAATTTGTAAGATATTAATAAATATTTGTATAAAATTTTCACAAAAAATATTCAAAAAAATAAAAGCTTTTAATATTTTTAATAGGAAGCGTATTGAGGTACGTTTCCTTTATTAAGAATATAAAAAATTTGAGGTATTTTAAAGTAAGATTCGTTTTTTGTAAAAAATTATATTTTCTATAGCTTTTTTAATTATCTTTAATGTTATTGATAAATATGTAATTTTTTATGCAGGAGGTTTATTAGTATTTATAATTTTACAAAAAAAAATATAATTGTTCTTACTACTTTTTAGCTACTTAAGAAACCACCTAGTGCTGAAGGTTGTCGAACTGAACAATTACTACGTCGACGATTTAATGCAGAAGAATGTTGTCCTATTATATCTTCTTTTACTATATTATTTGTTTCACCTTCAACTTTTTTTTCTTCTGTTTTATTTTCTTTAATCTCTTTTTTAGTTTCACTTTTTATAGTTTCTTTTTCTATTTTATCTTCTTTGATCTCTTTTTCTTCTCTTTTTTCCTTTTTTTCTCCCTTATTATTTGTAACCTCTTTAGTCTCACTAACTGCTCTATTAATATTATCCCTCACAATATCCGTAATCATTTCATAACTTGAATATTTACCAGCATCCTTATTATTAATAAAATCAACTATTTCCTTATCTAGTAATGTTTCTTGATTGTTTATATTATTATCAAAATTAGTTGTTTGTTTTTCATATTCTTTTTGTTCTATAACAATTTCCTTATTTTCTATTATTTTATCTTCAAAATTATTTTTTACTTCTTCTATCTTTTCTTTATTTTCTTCTTTAAAATTACTTATATTTTCCATTTTCTCTTCTTTTTCTTTTATATTTTCTTTTTTTGTCGCTTTTTCAATTTCTTCTTTCCTTTTTAAAGAATTTTTTCTATTTCGACTTTTTATTTGTTCCTTAGAAATTTTTAGCATTTTTGATTTTTTCAATTTTGCAATTTTAACTGAAATTTTTTTTACAAATTTTAGAACCTTTAATGCTAATTTAAACGATTTCACCATCCCTTCCTTAAAATTTTTTATTTCTAATTTTGAAAATTCTACACCAAATTTTGTTCTGTTATTTTTAAATAGGAAAACTTTCATTTTAGTCTTTTCAAACAGAAAATCGATAAAACTACCGCCACCTTTAATACAAGAATTAAGTTTTTTACTACACAACTTATCATATTCTCCCAAATCAAAATTAGATTTTGCCATCAATCCCATGGCATTATTCAAAAATTTTGCTGCAAATTTTGGATTATTTGCAAATATTCCCTTAAAATTAGCCATTTTAACCAAATTTTCAAAATTTGTTATCCCTTTTTTTTCATACAAAAATTTTATCATTTTTAATAAATCATCCATAGTAAAACCACTATTTCCACTATCTTCATCCTCTTCATTTAAATTTAGTAATTTTGACACAAAAAACATAAAATTTTGTATATCATCATCTAAATTATCAATTGTTAAATAATTTATTGTATTTGTTTTTGTGTTCAATTTATATATTTTTTTCTGCATAATTATTTTATAAGTATTAAATAACTAAGTATAAATTAGTATAAATTTTTAAAAATACAATAATAATATCTATTAAAATATTATCCAATATATTCATTATTTTATAACGATTTTTACAAATTTTAAAGATTATTTTTTTATTTTTATTTAAACAATAGATCTCCTACATAAAACTATACTCAAATATCAATAATATTTGAATATTTTTAAATTTATTTATTTTTATGATTATTTATTCTTTGATTTTCCTTTATTTATGTTATTCCAGATTAGAATTTCTTAATAAACTTGTTTATTTTTTAATTTCCCCTTATTCACGTCATTCCAGATTAGAATTACTTGATAATTTATTGTCTAGTAATTCTTAATGTGGAATCCAGTAATAAATTACTTTAATAGGAAAAAAGATATTAATAATTTTTTATATTATATAATAAAAAAACTTTAAAATTTTTTTCTGTGTTTAACTTTGCTTATATTCTCTAGATTCCACATTAACAATTTCTAAGCAATAAATCGCTAAGAAATTTTAATCTGGAATGACGTAAATAAAGGAAAATCAAAAGAATAACAAATCTAATGAAAAAAGAAAGATATAAAAATAAAAATTATTAA
>CATOLK010000053.1 GCA_951801155.1 uncultured Rickettsiales bacterium
TCTAGTAATTCTTAATGTGGAATCCAGAAATAAATTACTTTAATATAAAAAAAGATATTGGTAATTTTCTATATCCTATAATATAAAAAATCTTTAAAATATTTTTCTATGTTTAACTTTGTTTATATTCTCTGGATTCCACATTAAGAATTTCTAAATAAACAAGTTTATCAAGAAATTCTAATCTGGAATGACGAAATAAAGAAAAATCAATAAAATAACAAATCTAGTGAAAAAAGAAAGATATAAAAAAATTATTAAATATATATAAAAAATAAAAATAGTTTTACGCAGGAGATCTATTATAAAAATTTTCTTATTTTTAGTCATTATTTTAATAAAGAAAAACAAAATTCATTCACTATTATTTTTTCCTTCTTTTCTGTAATTTTTGTCATTTTCCTGTTTTACCCACTCTTTTCCTGTCATTTTAGACAGGAATCCCGAAAAATAAAAGTTCTTTCAACATAAATAAATAATCAATACTAGAAATTTCTGACATCAGGATTTTTCAATAAGACAAACTTATAAAAAAATCTAGATTCTGAAATAATAGGTTTTTAAAAAATATTAAAAATAAATAAAAATATATTAGAAAGTAAAATTAAATTTATTAAACTGATATTTATAAACCGTTAAATTACAATACACTATTTAATTCAATATAAAAATATTCTTCATATTAAATACTAAACTATTCGGATATTCAAAATTTTCAGGCAAATTATATTGTATTTTATAAAAATCACCAATATATCCACCACCATAATGTTTAGAAAAATCAAATCCAAGCAAATTACTGTATTCTTTCACAATTTCTTCATTTTTTCCTTCAATTTCAATATATGGATTCAAAAAAGGAAAATAATCAATGGTAACAAAAATTGTATTATCTTCATTTATCCACTCTTCTCTATAATTTTCTATATAATTTCTTTCAAGCATTCCACATTCTTCTAAAAATAAACAAGCAGTTTTAAAGTCATTAACAGTTAATTCATATTCTAAAATATTATTTATATTTTTTTCATCCTCTTTTAAAACTTCTTTTATTGTCATTGTAATTTTATTACCTTCATCTCTAACTCTAGCCCATCTCCTTCTAATATCATTTTTAAATTCATATGTTTTTCTTTTCATTAAAGTTTTTTCTTTTTTACAAATTAAGTTTATTTTTTTGAATATTTTATGAATTTTTTCTACATTAATATTATTATAAGATATTTCAAATTCCTTTATCATATTTAAAAGATATATTTTATATAAAAAATCTCTCCAAAAATTGGAGAGACAAATAAAATTTAACGTTTGCTGAAAACTTGACCTTTTCTTGCCTTTTTCAAACCTGGTTTCTTTCTTTCAACAATTCTTGAATCTCTTGTTAAAAGACCAGCAGTCTTTAATTCTTTTCTATAAGCTTCTGCATTTAAAATATTTAAAGCTTTAGCTATACCTTGTTTAATAGCTCCAGCTTGTCCTGAAAGTCCACCACCTAATACAGAACAAATAACATCGTATTTATCTTGAGTATTAGTAGTAACAAAAGGAACATTTACAATAACTTCCAATATTGATCTTTTTAAATATTCTTTTGGTTCTTTATTATTAATTGTTATTTTTCCGCTTCCTTTTTTTAACCAAACTTTTGCTATTGCATTTTTTCTCTTTCCAGTTGCATAAACTCTATCTAAATTATCTGTTTTTGGTTTACTAACTTTAGTTTTAGTAATTTTTACTTTTTTATCAGAAATTTCTTCTACCTTAATATTCTCAGTTTTAGTAGTTTTTTCAACCTTAGAAGTCTTTGCGGTTTTTTCACTTTTTGGACTTATTTTCTTTATTGCTGCTTTTTTAGCAGTAATAGTTTTTTTTATTATTGGTTTTTTAGTAACTTTTTCTGTCATAACAATCTCCTAGTTTCTTTTAGAATTTTTAGAACTCATAGCCTTTATATCAAGTACTTCTGGCTGTTGTGCTGAATGTGGATGATTATCTCCAGCATATACAAACAATTTCTTCAAAATACTCCTTCCCAATGGACTTCGTGTAATCATCCTTCTTACAGAGTTTTCAATCAACCTTACTGGATTATCTTCTCTTAATTGATTTTTAGTTCTAAACTTTATACCACCAGGATAACCTGTATGCCAATAAAATCTTTCCAGCCCTTTATTTCCAGTCAATGCAACTTTTTCTGCATTTATAACTATAATATAATCACCACAATCCATATTTGGTGTAAAAATTGCTTTATGCTTTCCTCTTAAATAATCAGCAATTATAACTGACATCCTTCCCAAAATTAAATCATTTGCATCAACAACATACCATTTTCTTGTAATATCTTTTGGAGTTGCTGAAAAAGTTTTCATTATATTTTTTGCCATAATAAACTTTTTTCTTTTAATAAAATCTATAAAATATCTTTTTTTGTTGTATTAAAGTGGGAATAAATACATACAAAAACACTTTCTCTAAGTTTGTTATAATTATAAAACATTTGTTTTAATAAGTCAAATAAAAAATAAATTAAGAAATAATAAATGCTAAATAGTATTTATTCGGTTTTTAAAAACTATTTACTTTCATGATTATTTGCTCTTTTAATTTTCTTTATCTGTATTGTTTCAGATTATATCTTCTAAATAATAACTCCCCTGTATAAAACTGTATTTAAATATCAATAATATTTGAATATTTTTAAATTTATTTATTTTTATGATTGTTTATTTTTTAATTTCCTTCTATTTATGTCATTCCACATTAAGAATTTCTAAATACACAAGCTTATTAAGAAAATCTAACCTGGAATGACGCAAATAAAGAAAAATCAAAGAAATAACAAATCTAATAAAAAAAGAAAGATATAAAAAAATAAAATTATTAAACATATGTAGAAAATAAGAATAATTTTATGCAGAAGGTCAATTATTTGAATATTATCGTACAAAAATCATATAAATCTATATTATAAATATCTTCCAGTTATACTTCTTTTATTTTTTATAACATCTTCAACGGTTCCAACTGCAACAATTTCACCACCAGCTTCACCACCACCCACTCCCATATCCACCACATAATCACAATTTTTTATCACATCCAAATCATGTTCTATCACCACTACTGTAGCACCATTATCAATCAATTTTTGAAAAATTTCTATCAAATCCCTAATATTCAATGGATGCAATCCTATTGTTGGTTCATCAAACACAAATAAACTATTTTTCTGATTTCTTCCCATTTCAGAAGATAATTTTAATCTTTGAGCTTCTCCACCCGATAAAGCTGGAGTTGATTCATTTAAAGTTAAATATCCTAAACCCAGATTTACCAAAATTTGCAATTTTTCCTGAATTTTTTTCAATTCTTCTGTTTCTTTTATTTCCTCTAAAATTTGATCTATTGTTAAACTTAAAAATTGAGGTAAACTAATACCATTTTTAAAATTTTTTGAATTTTTTAAAAAAAATTTAACATTTTCAACTTCTTTAGAATATCTAGAACCATTGCAATCAGGGCAAATAATTTCAACATCAGGTAAAAATTGCAAATCCATAGAAATTTGCCCAGTACCATCACAGCTTTTGCATTTAAATTTTCCAGTATTATAAGAAAAATCACTAGAAGTATATTTTTTTGCCCTAGCCTCCTCTGTTTTTGAATAAATTTCTCTTAAATCATCTAAAATACCACTATAAGTACCTACGGTTGACCTTACATTTATTCCAATTGGTGTTGCATCAATTAAATTTACTCTTTTTATATTATCCGCTACAATTGACTTCACATGTTTTGGTAATGGAGTTTTTGCAATTTTTGCTTGTAAAGCTGGAATTAAACTTTCCAATATTAAAGTAGTTTTTCCAGAGCCAGAAACACCAGTAACTGCAATAAACCTACCCTGTGGAATATCCAAATCTAATGGCTTTACTGTATGAATTTTATCTATTGAAATATGAATCTTTCCATAATTAAACATATTTTTTTTATTAACTCTTTCGCGAATTATAATTTTTTCTTCTCCTGTTATAAAACCACTAATTTGAGAATTTTTATTATTTTTAATTTTTTCAATAGTTCCTTCTGCTATAATACGGCCGCCGCCCTGCCCTGCACTTTCTCCCATCTCAATTAAATAATCTGCCTCTTTTAAAATTTGTACATCGTGATCTACTAAAACTACCGAATTTCCACGATTTACCAAATCTCTTACTACACCTAAAAGCCCATTAATATTAGATGGATGTAATCCTATAGTAGGTTCATCAAGAACATATAAAACACCAGTTGTACAATTTCTGACAGTCCTTGCCAACTGAACTCTTTGCCTTTCTCCAGTTGATAATGTAGAACTAGCCCTATCCAAAGTTAAATATCCGAGCCCCAAGTCCATTAATCTTTTTGAATTATCTAAAAATTGCTCTATTATTATATTTGCCATAGATTTCATAGTATTAGGTAGACTATTTGGAATATTTTTAACCCAAGAAATAAGATTTTCTAAATCCATAGCTGTAACTTCTGCTAGATTTTTACCACAAAGCAAACTAGATAATACTTTTTTATTTAGCCTCGTACCATTACAATCGGGACACTTTTGAACACTTAAATATTTATTAATTCTTTCAAGTCCTTTTTCCGTAGTAGCACCTTTTAAAGCCTCTTCTACAGCTCTACGAGCATTTCTATAAGTACAATTTAAATCAAAAAGTTTTCCATTATTAGAAGGAATTAAAATTTTCTTTTTTACCTCTTCTCCATGAAAAATAATTTCTTTTTCTTCTTTAGTTAATTGAGAAAAAGGAATATTTGCCCTAACACCTAATTCCACAGCAACTTTATACATCCAAGAAATACCAAACATTCTCCAAGGTGCAACCGCTCCTTGTTCTAATGTCAATGAATCATCTGGTACAAAAGTATCTTCATTTATATCTCTAATTGTACCAGTACCACCACAACGAAAACAAGCACCATCACTATTAAAAGCAAACGATTCTGCCCCCGGCCCCATAAAACTTTCACCACAAATTGGACATTTTAAAGGTTTATCCAAGGCAATATTTATAGATGGCTCTAATAAATGACCATTTGGACAACAATGATTACCTAACCTTGAAAACATTAGTCTTAAACTATTTAATAATTCTGTAGATGTACCAAAAGTACTCCTAATATTCGGTACTGCTGGCCTTTGATGTAAAGCTACAGCCGCTGGAATATTTTCAATACTTTCGATATTTGAACGAGAAACCTGTGTAATTCGCCTACGAGTATAAGTTGATAAAGATTCCAAATATCTTCTTGAGCCTTCACTATATAAAATGCCTAAGGCCAAGGATGATTTGCCAGAACCAGAAACACCGGAAATTGCAACAAATTTATTTAAAGGTATTGAAACATTGATATTTTTTAAATTGTGAACTTTGGCTCCTTTGATTTCTATGGTTGTTGGCTTTTTGGTCATAGGTAAAAACTTTAATTAAATACAATTAGTTTAATTAAAGTTTTTTGTTTTTATTTTGCAATAGGTTTTGGATAATTGCTTTAACATCATAAATTAACAAATTTATAAATATTAATTTACTAACATTATTTAATAATGTTATCAAACAGTAAAAACACAAAGCAAAAAATTATTTAAATAAAAACAATAAAAAAATAAAATATATTAGCAAGTATAAAAGTAAAAATGAGGAAAGTTTTTCCCAAATGATATGAACCAGTACAATAAATAATAAAAATCTTGACATAACAATAATTATTAGCTATTATTTATTTTAATAAATGATTTTTTCAAAATGTTAAAGGAAGTGTATTTATTTATTATAAATAATAAAATTTTATATAATACAATTGTCAGCATCGTATATTTAGTAGTAGCATTGATAGCAATTGAAATTTTTAATAGACTTCTGAATAAAATTGAAAAAAAGATAGAAAATTTACAAGAAACTACAGTAACAGCTTTATTACTTGCAGCAAGAGATCCTTTGCAATTATTAGTTTGGTTAACGTGTATTTATAAAATTGTAATATTAACAGTAAAACTTAATAATAAAAAATTATTCATTTTGTATGAGTTAAAAATTACCTTAATAACAATTATAATTGTTTGGTTTTTATTTAGTTTTATATCAACATACACCAAAATATTTATAGAAAAAAAAGAAAAAAAGAGGGAAAATATAGATTATGGTGAAATTGATTTTATAAAAAAACTCACGCAAATAATAGTATTGTTTATATCTCTACTATTTGGTCTTGGAAAACTTGGAGTAAATTTTCAAAGTTTAATAGCAATTGGTGGAGTTGGAGGTATAGCAATAGGTTTTGCAGCTAAAGATTTACTTTCAAATATATTTGCAGCTTTAACTATTTATATAGATAAACCATTTAATGTAGGAGATTGGATAGCTTCACCTGATAGAGAAATAGAGGGTGATGTAGAAGAGATAGGATGGAGACAGACAAGGATTTTAACATTTGCAAAATATCCTATTTATGTGGCAAATTCTGTATTTACTAATATAATTATAGAAAATAAAGGAAGGATGAGATCTAGAAGAATTAACGAAATTATTCCAATTAGATATATCGATATAAATAAAATAGAAAAAATTGTAAAAGAAATAAAAGAAATGTTAAAAAATAATAGTAATATAAATCAAAGATTAATAACAATAGTTGCTCTAGATTCTGTTTCCTCAAATGCAACTTTAAATTTAAAATTATATACTTTTGCTAATACTATAGAGTGGGCAAGATACACAGAAATTAAACAGGATGTACTTCTAAAAGTAATAAAAATTGTGCAAAATAATGGCGGCGAATTAGCTTATGGAGTTCAGGAAATAATAATGAAAAAAGATAAAAGTTCAAATTTACTAAAAATAGAAAGTTCTGAAATATATTAAATTAACAAACCTACTATTTAAATTTTCCGTAAAAAACAGATATTATAGATATATAAAAGCTTTTAATGTTTTAAAATAAGATTTAAAATTTTATGGAAAATTATATTTTTTGTAGTTTTTTAATTATTTTAATAGTATTAATGAGTATGTAATTTTTTACAAAAAAGATCCAATATATAAAAATAAGAATTTTTAATATTCTTAATATATTAGACCTCCTGCATAAACTATACTCAAATATCAATAATATTTAAGTATTCTTAAATTTATTTATTTTTATGATTATTTATTCTTTAATTTCCTTTTATTTATGTCATTTCAGATTAGAATTTCTTAATAAACTTGTTTACTCTTTAATTTTCCGTTATTTACGTCATTCCAGATTAGAATTACTTGACAATTTATTGTCTAGTAATTCTTAATGTGGAATCCAGAAATAAATTACTTTAATATAGAAAAAGAATATTAGTAATTTTTCTATATTTTATAATATAAAAAACATTTGAAATATTTTTTTATATTTAGTATATTTTATATTCCTGGATTCCACATTAAGATTTTCTAGTAAGACAAACTTACAAGAAAATCTAATCT
>CATOLK010000054.1 GCA_951801155.1 uncultured Rickettsiales bacterium
ATTATAAAAATGAGGTAATTTTATTTCAAGGTTTTTCCCAAATGTGTTTGGACCTGTACAGATATTTTTGATTTTGTAGATTGAATTGCTATTTAAAAGTAAACTACTATTTATAATTAGCTTTAGATCTTAATTATAATTCTTACTTTTTTTTTATACTATAGTATTTTTATTTGTTATATAATATTGGAATACAAATTCTATTTTTCTACATTCTTGAAAACAGTATTTAAAAATAAAAAAATTTTATATCAAAAGGCAAAAATTATAATTAATTACCTTTTTTAAGTGCAATCAAAATATTAATTATACTTGCTGGAGTTATCCCCATAATTCTACTTGCTACTTCAATATTGTAAGGTTTATGTAACTTTAATTTTTCCTTAACTTCATTTGTCAAACCTCCAACAGAATCATAATCAAAATCAACTGGAATCAAAATATTTTTTTCTTTTTCTAAAAGTTTTATATCTTGATTTTGCCTTATTATATAAGGTTCATACATAGCTTCTATAATTATTTGTTTTTGTATATTTTTATCAATATTATTAATGTCTGGAAAAATATTTTTTAATTTATCAAAATCTATATTTGGATGAGATAGCAAATCGTAAGCATTGTGAATTGTACCATCTTTTTTGACATTTACACTATATTTTTCCAATTGATTTGGAGTTATAGTTTTTGATTTTAATAAATTTTTTGCATTTTTTAATTTTTCTTTTTTATCAAAAAAATTTTTAGTTCTTTCTTCGGAAATACAGCCAATTTTTATACCTAATTCTGTTAATCTCAAATCTGCATTATCAGCCCTCAAAAGCAATCTATATTCCGCTCTCGAAGTAAACATTCTATAAGGTTCTGTAACTCCTAAAGTTGTTAAATCATCAACCATAACACCTATATAACTGTTCTGTCTATCTAAAACAAAATCATTATCAACAACACTATTTATTCCAGCCAATAAACCCTGTCCAGCTGCTTCTTCATATCCAGTTGTTCCATTTATTTGTCCGGCTAAAAACAAATTTTTTATTTTTTTTGTTTCTAAAGTTGGTTTTAATTCTAACGGGCTTATATAATCATATTCAATAGCATAAGCATATCTTAGAATTTTACAATTTTCAAGCCCCTTTATAGTATGTATAAATTCTTCTTGTATATCTGCCGACAATGAAGTCGAAATTCCGTTTGGATATACAATATTGCTATCCAATCCTTCAACTTCCAAAAAAATTTGATGTCTTTCTTTGTCTGCAAATCTTACAATTTTATCCTCAATAGAAGGACAATAGCGAGGACCTTTACCAATAATATTTCCTCCGTAAAGTGCAGATTTTTTGATATTATCTTTAATAATTTTATGTGTTTTTTCATTTGTATAGGTAATACTACATTTTATTTGAGGAACATAAATTTTTTCATTCATATAAGAAAATGGCTGAGGAATTTCATCTCCACTTTGAATTTCTAATTCAGTAAAATCTATTGTATTTTTATCAATTCTTGCGGGCGTTCCAGTTTTTAATCTACCTAAATCAAAATTATATCTTTTAAAAAAATCAGCTAATTTATTTGATGGTTTTTCATTTATTCTACCAGCTGGCCAATTCTTATGTCCTACATGTACAACACCGTTTAAAAAAGTTCCAGTAGTTACAATAATACTATTACATAACAGTTTTCCATTATTCAAAGTTTCTACGCCTTTTACCTTGTTATCTTCAACCAAAATATCAATTACTTCATCCTCTATAAAATCAATATTTGTATAGGAAAATAACAATTTTTTCATCGATTCTTTATACAATTTTCTGTCAATTTGGCATCTAGGTGACCAAACAGCAGGACCTTTACTGGCATTTAAAATTTTAAAATGTGTTCCAGACATATCTGCACATTTTCCCATTAAACCATCTAAAGCATCTATTTCTCTAACTATTGTTCCTTTAGCAACCCCACCAATGGATGGATTACAAGATAATTCCCCAATATTTTCAATATTAAAAGAAATTAAAACAACCCTCTCATTCATTCTTGCAACAACGGCGGCAGCTTCTATGCCAGCATTTCCGCCACCTATAACTATAGTTTTATACATTTTTTTGTTTATCTTCAAATTCTTTTACTTTTAAATCTAATTTTCTTCTACTTTCAAATTTTTTAATTTTAAAATAGATTTTTCCAATTAATGCAACTAAACCGTAAAAAACAACAAAAACAGGTAAGAATACTAAAAGTAATATTATGTATTCTATTATTAAATAAAATGATCTAAACATCAAATCTATAGATTTATTTATAACTTTCACTAGGTTCCATTCTTGGTTTTGTCTATTTTCAATAATTTCCGGCTCTAAAGTTAAATGTATATCTGAATAATCAACACTTTTTTGAATTTTATTATTTTGTTTTTCTAATCTTTCAATTTCTAGTTGTGTATTATTTAATTCTTTATCAACACTTAATACATCACTCAATTGTTTTGCCTGATTTTTCATCATTTCTCTTAATTTATCTCTTCTGATATATAAATTTTTTAGTTTATTTTCAGTATCTTCATATTGATCGGTATAATCTACACTTGAAAAATTTTCACTTTTTACATAACCAATTTTCTTTACAAAATTTAAATATTCATCAACTTTTTCACTAGGAACTTTTAATTCAAGATTAATTGCTTTTTTATCAGAATATTCATATGAATAAAAATTTGTTTCGTAGCCACTAAGTTTATTTAATTCTTCTTCTACTGCATTTTTTGCAGAATTTATATCCTTTACAATCAAATATAGGTTAAAACTTCTGATAATTTTTCTGTTATTTTGTTCATTTTGTAAACTTATTGATCTAGTATTTATAGACATTGGCGCCGCCAAATCTCTCATATTAGTATTTAAACTTTTAGTTTTATATGTTTCTTTTGTTGTTATTTTGCTAATAATTCCATTATTGTAAAAATTTACTATAAAAAATAATAGTAGTAATAAAAACAAAACTAAATTTTTATTTAAAAATTCATTAATTTTTTTATATAAATTTGTTTTTTCCATAATATATTTTGATAAAATAACATTTTCCTACTTAGGATTATAGCATAATGAATTTAAAAGTCCAGAATTTTTTAATATATCATGCAAGTCTGGATATATTTTAAAAAACCTTAAAACAAAATTACTTAATTTTTATAATTATTTTACATAAACTAATAAAAAATAAGACAAATTAATAAATACATACAATAACATATACTATAGTACAAGTATTGTAAAATTAAAAAAAGACCTTCTACATAAAAAAATTTTCACAAAAAATAAGTATTGCAAAAAACAAAAACTTTTAATATTTTTAATAGGAAATATATCAAATTTAATGTGTTTTGAAGTAAAATTAGAATCTTTGTGGAAAAAATATATTTTTTGCAATTTTTTAATTATTTTAATATTACTAATAAATATGTAATTTTTATACATAAGTTAGAATCAAAAAAAATATAAAACTATTATAAATAGTCTTACAAATATAAATAAAATATTGAATGATTTTAAACTTTTTATAAATAACTTTCTAAAAGAAAAACCTGAAAAAATAATAAAAATTTTAACTAAAATAAGTAAACTAAAATCCATTGGTGCACCATATATATAATCATAAGAATATTGATTAAAGAAATCAAAGAACTTACATTATTATCCGAAACTATTTAAAACTAACAAAAATAATTATAGTAAAATAATGATAATATTTATTCTATTAAATGAAATATTTAATAAAACAGGAAATAAACAAGGCTGTTAAAAAAATTTTTAATTAAATCAAAAAAATCTTTAAGAAATTCAAAAATATCACAAAATCTTCTATAATTTGACAAAAAATCTCAAAAATATTACACATTCAATATAACTTTAATTTATTTACTTATGTAAAATATAACCTAGTGTTTTTATTATCGAAATTTTATGGAGGATAAGATGGAAAAAGAAAATTTTACAAAAACAAAAAAAAATAATCTCAACGTTGCGATGGAAAATTTATTAAAATATTCAAAATTAGAAGATAATGATATACTAAAAGAATTAAAATCTGATTACGGAAAAGGTTTACAAACAGAATATGTAGAAGATTGGCAAGATGAATACGGCTATAATGAAATAAGCGATTACGAAGATTATAGCATTGTTGAAAGCCTTTTTGAATCTTTTTTTAATCCTTTTAATATAGTATTGATTATATTGGGTACTGTTTCATTTATTACAAAAGATATTATGGCAGCTACAACTATTTTATTTTTAGTTATAGTAAGTAGTCTTATAAAATTTGTTCAAGAAAATAAATCAAATAAAGCTAGTGAAAAACTAAAAAATATGATAAAAACTACTGCTACAGTTTTAAGAGACGGTAGAAAAAAAGAAGTTGATATTAGTTTATTAGTTAAAGGCGATGTAATTTTTTTGTCTGCCGGAGATATTATCCCGGCTGATTTAAGAATTTTGGAATCTAAAGATTTATTTATAAGCCAATCATCTTTAACTGGTGAATCGGAGCCTATAGAAAAATTTTCAAAATTAAGTGATAAAATCTTTAAAAATATTAAAAACAAAACAAGAGTTCAACCGCTAGAGTTGGACAATTTATGTTTTATGGGAACTAATGTTGTAAGTGGAACAGCTACAGCAATTGTAATAGCAGTAGGAACAGAAACTTATTTTGCATCTATGACAAAATTAATTACTAGAAAAAAAGTAAAAACAAATTTTGATAAAGGAATAAATGAAATAAGTTTATTTTTAATCGTTTTTACTGTAATAATGGTATTAATTGTATTATTTACAAATGGTTTTTTAAAACATGATTGGTTAAATTCATTTTTGTTTGCAATTTCTGTTGCTGTGGGTTTAACTCCTGAAATGCTTCCAGTTATAATATCTACAAATCTTGCAAAAGGTGCTGTTTCTATGTCTAAAAAAAGAACAATAGTAAAAAATATAAATTCTATTCAAAATTTTGGCGCAATGGATATACTTTGTTCTGATAAAACAGGAACTTTAACAGAAAACGTTATTGTTTTACAATATCATATGAATATTCACGGTGATGATGATATGAGAATTTTAAGACATGCTTATTTAAACAGTAATTTTCAAACAGGATTAAAAAATTTATTAGATTTAGCTATTATTGACAAATCAATTGAAAATAGTTTTTATAATTTAAATTTTGAATATAAAAAAATTGATGAAATTCCGTTTGATTTTACAAGAAGGAGAATGTCGGTAATTTTAGAAGATAAAAAAGGTAAAATTCAAATGATAACAAAGGGAGCTATTGAAGAAATGCTTCAAATTTGTTCCTTTGTGGAATATAATGGCAAAGTTGTGGAATTAAATGATAAAATTAAAAAAGAAGTTTTAGATACAGTCTTAAAATTAAATAATCAAGGAATGAGAGTATTGGCAATAGCTCAAAAGAATAAAATAGATATGAATGAAGAAATAAATGCTAATGTTGAAAAAGATATGGTTTTAATGGGATATTTAAGTTTTTTAGATCCACCAAAACAATCTTCAAAACCTGCTATTGAAGCCTTAAAAAATAATAATGTCAAAATAAAAGTTTTGACTGGTGATAGTGATATAATTGCAAAGCATGTTTGTAAAAAAGTCGGTATTAAAAATGAAAAAGTATTATTGGGAGTTGATATAGATAATATGAGTAATGAACAATTGAAAAAAGAAGTTGAAAAAGTTGATATTTTTGCAAAGTTGACACCTCAACAGAAATTAAGGATTATAAAAACTTTGCGAGCTGATGGGCATGTGGTGGGCTTTATGGGTGATGGAATAAATGATGCACCTGCTATGAGAGAGGCTGATGTGGCTATTTCTGTTGATTCTGCCGTTGATATAGCAAAAGAATCGGCAGATATAATTTTATTAAAAAAAGATTTAAATGTATTGGCGGATGGTGTTTTGGAAGGTAGAAAAATATTTTGTAATATTATAAAATATATAAAAATGACTATAAGTTCAAATTTTGGAAATATATTTTCAATTTTATTTGCAAGTATATTTTTACCATTTTTGCCAATGTTGCCAGTACAAATTTTAGTTTTAAATATTCTTTATGATATTTCGCAAATGTCAATTCCTTGGGATAATGTAGATGAAGAATATTTGATAACGCAAAAAAAATTTAATACAAAATCAATAAAAGATTTTATGTTATATTTTGGGTTTATAAGTTCTATTTGTGATATTTTGTTATTTATTATAATGTATAGAATATTGAAATGGAATATGGAATTATTCCATAGTGGTTGGTTTTTAGTAAGTATGTTAACACAAACTGTTGTGATTAATTTTATAAGAACTGCTAAAAAACCGTTTATGGAAAGTAATGCTTCTATTGGAGTTGTGGTAGCTATGATACTAGCTAATATAGTAACACTTTTTTTAGTTTATTCAAAAATTGGTGGTTATATAGGACTTGTTGGTTTGCCATTAAATTTTTATGGATGGTTGTTTTTGATTGTTATTTTATATGTATTCTTGATAGAAGTTATGAAATATTTTTATGTAAAAAAGTTTAAAAGTTGGCTATAGTGGTTTTTTAATAAAAAAAATTTTTTTCTATTAGTGATTTTATTTTTTATATTTATTAAAATCAACATCATCTAAACAACCAATCATAAAAAATGTTTGTTCTGGAATACCATCAAACTCTCCATCAATTATCCTATTACAATCTTTAATAGTAGTTTCAATTGGTACAAACTTCCCTTCTATTCCTGTAAATTGTTTAGTTGTAAAAAATGGTTGTGTTAAATATCTTTCAAGCTTTCTAGCCCTGGCAACTGTTATTCTATCATTAATAGAAAGTTCTTCAAGTCCCAACATAGCTATCATATTTTTTAAATCTTCATATTCAGCTAAAATTCTTCTAACGTTTTTAGCACATTCATAATGTTCTTTTGACACTATGTTAGGATTTAAAATATTTGATGTTGAAACCAACGGATCAACTGCCGGATATAATTTTTGTCCTGCTCTTTTTCTTGATAAATTTATAGTTGCGGATAGGTGCGAAAATATATGAGTTGCCGAAGGATCAGTAAAATCATCTGCCGGAACATATATCGCTTCAATTGCTGTCATAGATGCATTTTTTGTTCCTGTAATTCTTTCTTGTAATTCAGCAATATCACTTGCTAAAGTTGCTTGATAACCAACATGGGACGGAATTCTCCCCATTAATCCCGCTATTTCATTTCCCGCTTGTACAAATCTAAAAATATTATCTATTAACAATAAAACATTTTGTTTTTTTATATCACGAAAATATTCGGCGGCAGTCAAAGCTGAATGAGCTACTCTAAATCTTGTTCCTGATGGTTCATTCATTTGCCCAAAAAACATTACTGTTTT
>CATOLK010000055.1 GCA_951801155.1 uncultured Rickettsiales bacterium
CGGCTGGTAAAGTAGCGGATAATAGTGGTAACTCCTCACTTATTTTTTGATCTGTTGATTCTGCAATTAATCTAGCTAAACTTTTTAAATGATTTGTATCGTAGCCTGGTAAGTTAACTTTAAACATATCACCTCTTTTTTCGACCCATGCTTCATTTGGTTCGTTAATTGAAATTTCACTTATGCCATCCTTACTCAAAAGAACAGAAATTGGCTTTAAATAAACTTCTAGTGCTTCGTAACTTTTCATTTTATTTATTTAATTTGTTTATATATTGGTAAAGTTAAATCTTGATTAACAATTACATGTATTTTTGTTCCCTGTGAAATTCTTATTGTTGGATTTTCTTCTTTTAAATTATCCACTATATCTTGCATTTCATCACCAATATTTTGTGTAGCATCAATTATAGCTTGATTTGTTGCATTTGTTGTAGTTGAAGTGGAGGTTCCATCAACTGTAGTTGTAGTTACAGTATCCGTTACCTTATCAACAAGAGCAGCAGTTGCTATTGTCACTATACTAGATAAGAATGCATTTCGCATAATTTGTCCATATTTATTATCAAGTTCTCCTTCAACTCCTCCTCTACCTAAACCATCGGCACTATCAGCACTAATGGATATATTTAAACCGTCAACTCTAATTATCCTAGTCCATGTTATAGCTAGTCTTGAAACTCCATTATTGGATATAGATTGAAAATTACCTATTAATCTCGATCCTTTTGGAATTAATATATTTTTACCTAATTGAGAATATATATCTCTGGATACTACAGCTCTAACTTGGGTTTTCATATCAGTATCTATTGCTGTTTCTAAAATAGCATTTATAATTTTACCCTGTGATATAACTCTTGATAGATCGGAGGTTTTTGTTGTAATAACATTACTTTCTTCTTCTTTTACAGTAGCGAGACTATCTTTATTGGTAATAATTATACTATTTTGTTCATTTTCAGTACCATCTCCACCGCCTCCACCTTGCATTTTAAACATAGGAGACGATTTTCTTTCTTCCATTATTCTAGCCCTTTGCGCTATTTGTAATTCTCTTTCTTCTTGTTTTTTTTGTTCTTCCAAAGTCATTTCGGTATCACCTAAAAGTTCTGGTGGTAAACCTCCAGCTGAATTTTTATTAGCATTAGAAGCACCTGTAGGAGTATCTATTGGTGGTATTATTGGACTGCTTTCTAAAATTGATGAAAATTTTTTCTTTTTTTTATCTTCTTCTTCTTGTATTTTTTTCCTTTCCAATTCTTTAGCTAATTTTTCACTTTCATTTCTTATCCTATTCATTTCTTTTTCAAAACTTTGCAATTTTATGTTAATTAGTTCATCAACCTCCTGTTTTGTAAAAGTATTCTCATCTCTTTCTTTTTCTGGTTTTTTAATTTCTTTTATTTCTTCTTCTATATCATTACTTATACTATCTGGCAATTGTGGCAATTGCGGTAATTCCAACAATTCTCTATTGGAATCAACATATTCACTTTGATCATTATAATTAATTCCTGTTCCTATAATGCTACTTATATCATCAATAGTTCCTCCCCCAGCTTTACCTCCAGCTTTATTATCTCTAACTATAGAATTTGGATCAACAATATCTGTTTCTTTATTGCCATTAAAAAGAAAATAACATATTATAACAACAATAAATACGGAAATTATTAAAGTTATAAGATTTGATTTATTTTTTACGCTACCACTAGAAACACCTTGTTGATTTGTATCATTAACATCAACTACTGGATCATTTTCTTCGACGACCACTGGGTCTAATTCTTTATTACTGTTATTATCATTATTTTCTGTCATAATCTTTATAAATTTAATCTAATTATTTAAAATTTATTATTTTAATTATTTTTAATTAATTTTAAAACATTAAAATTATTTTGCAATTTTTTATTAATTTTTTAAAATAAATATAAAAATATTATTTATAATTAATATTATACTTCAAAAAGTCAATAGTTTAAAATTATAATTATACCGATTTATATTATTTAAGAAAAAATTTTTTCTCAGTAAGGCTAATTAATAAGAAAAAATATTTTATATTTATTATTTAGTAAATAATATTAGTATTATTATTTTAGATAAATAAATAATAATAATTTATTATTAAAATATTTGAAATGTCTTTTAATTATTGTTGATTTTTTCTCTTAAATTATCCCAATACTCCAATCTTTTTTTAATTTCTCTTTCAAAACCCCTTTCATTTGGTTTATAATATGTTTTTCTTTCCATATTTTCCGGAAAATAATTTTGTCCAGAAAAACAAAATTGAGTATTATGATCATAAATATATCCTTTAGAATAACCTATATCTTTCATTAATTTTGTAGGAGCGTTTAAAATATGGTTCGGTGGTGTTTGAAAGTTATTTATTTTTACATCTTTAAAAACTTCATTTTGTGCTAAATAGCCAGCATTGGATTTTGGAGCTGTAGCACAATAAATAACAGCATGAGTTAAACATAAAGTTCCATCTGGTGGACCCATCATATCAAAAGCCTTTAAAGCTGAAGTAACTTGTACAAGAGCTTGCGGATCTGCCATGCCTATATCCTCTACTGCAATATTTAATAATCTTCTAAAAATATAATGATATTCTTCTCCTCCTTCAAGCATTCTTGCCATCCAATATAATGCAGCTTGAACATCAGAACCTCTTATTGATTTATGAAATGCACTAATCAAATTATAATGATTGTCATTTTTTTTATCGTAATTTCCTCTTTTTTTACTAACAATTTTAAGCATTTCTTCAATACTTAATTTCTTTTTTCCATCAATTTGAAATAACTCTTCGCACATATTAAGTAAATATCTACAATCTCCATTACATATATTCACTAACATTATTTTAGCTTCTTTTGTAATAGGTAATTTTTTATTTTCTTCAATTTCAGCTCTTTCAAGAACAGTTAATAAATCATCTTCATTAAGTGTTTTAAAAATTAAAATCCTACATCTCGAAAGCAAAGCTGAATTTAACTCAAAAGATGGATTCTCTGTAGTAGCACCAATTAATACTATAGTTCCATTTTCAACATATGGCAATAATACATCCTGTTGATTTTTTTTAAAACAATGTATTTCATCAATAAATAAAATTGTACTTTTATTAAAATCTTTGAATTTATTTTCTGCAATTTGAAATATTTGTTTTAATTCTTGAACCCCAGTGTTTGTAGCAGAAATGGTTTCAGAAAAATAATTTTCATTTTTAAGTAATAGTTTAGCAACTGTAGTTTTTCCAGTACCAGCGGGCCCCCAAAATATCATTGATGGAATTTGATTCCGATTAAAAACTCTATTTAATATTCCATCTTTTTCTCTCAAATGTTCTTGTCCAACCAAATCTTTAATATCTTTAGGTCTTAATTTATCTGCTAATGGCTGCATAAAAAAACTAATAAAAATTAATACTTATATTATATCACGAAAAAATATATTTTCAATATATATTGAAAAATAATTTAAATATTAACTTACTAATATTTTTTAAACATATTTTATATCATGTTCGTGTTCTTTGTATAATAGCAAATTCGTTATTAAAATTTGTTAACAATCTATTCAAGTCTTCTGATAATTTTTTATTTTTAACTTCCTTTAGGGAAATATCTTTTATATTTTGTAGTATTTCTTGTTGTTTTTTTATTTCTTCATTTTGCTGTTTAATATTATTTCCAATTTTTTTAATATTTTCTAATTTTTCTATGAGCAGTAATTGAATTACTTCTTTATTTCCAAGTTCAACAGCATAATGAAGTGGAGTTTTTCCAAAATCATCTTTTTCATCTAAGTTTATTTTTTGTTGTGAAATTAATAATTTAATTATCTCTATATTTCCAAAAGCAGATGCATAGTGAAATGGAGTTGTTCCAGAATTATCTTTTATATTTATATCTATATTTGGTTGTAAAAGTAATAATTCAACTATTTTTTTATTTTTATTTTCAATAGCATAATGGAGCGCAGTTTCTCCGTCATCCGAATATTTTGCATTT
The DNA here is from genome assembly GCA_951801155.1 of uncultured Rickettsiales bacterium. Lineage (GTDB taxonomy): Bacteria > Pseudomonadota > Alphaproteobacteria > Rickettsiales > UBA1997 > CATOJU01. The sequence goes on from CATOLK010000055.1 coordinate 4,032, forward strand.
ACATTTATATCTGGTTTAGAAAGTAATAATTCAACTATTTCTTCATATTCATTTTTAATAGCTAAAATAAGTGGAGTTTCTCCAGAACGATTTTTTTCATTTATATTTATATCTGATCTTGAAAGTAAAATTTTAGCCATTTTTTCATTTTTTTCTTCAAGATAGTCAGATAACAAACCATCGCTATTGCTTAAATTTATTTTTTTACTATTAAGTATAATTTCAGATATATTATTTTTTTTAGTCTCATAAATAAAATAATCAAAAATTGATTTTTTACTATTATAAATAATATCATTTACAAATTGAAAATTTAAATCAAGATTTGGATGATTAATTATAAGTTCATTTAATTCATTATCTTTACTTTTTTCTAGATATTTAACTAAGTATTTATAACAATATTCTCTTATTTCTAATTTTGGATTACTAAATAAAGATCTTATAATTTTATTATATTCTTTATTATCATTATTACGTTTTAAAATATGTTCAAGTAACGAACTATTATCGATAGATAAATCTTTATTAAGATCTACATCTGGAATATTAATTAAAAAATCAAGTAATTCAATATTATTACTTTCTAAAGCTTCAATAAATGGTGAATAATAGCAATTGTTTATTTCATTTATATCCAGACCTGGAGTAGAAAATAAAAGTTTTGCTATTTCCATATTTTTCTTTTTAACGATTTCTTTATAGTTAAAAGTTATATTATCACCATATTCATTTTTTGCATTCATTAATTCTACTATTTTTTCATTTGGTAACTGATTCAGTAATAATTTAACTATCTCTTGATTTTTATTTTCAAGAGCAAAATAAAAAACTGATTTTTTAAAATAATTTACTTCTAAAATATCCAATTCAAAATTTATTTCTTTAAATTTATTTAATAATAAATTAGCTATTTCTGGATTCCTAATTGTTTCAAATAATTGCAATATTTCCTCTTTATTATCTAATATAATTGTATCAATAGATTCTGGATATTTTTCTATTAATTTTTCAAGTAATTCCTTATTATTACCATTACAACATATTATAAAAGCTTCAAAAATAATTTGTTTAAAATTAGTATTTTCATAATCAAAATACTCAGAATAACCATTTAATACATATTCTAATATTTCTAATCTTTCACTTTTACAAGCTCCAATTAAAGCATTACGTACAAATTGAGATTCTTCTTCTCTTGTTGGTGATTTTTTAAAAAAACTATCTTCTAAAATATGAATTATTTCAGCATTATTGCCAATAAAAACATCTTCTATCAATTCTAATTCATCATTCTTATTATTAAAATAATTTAATAATAAGAATTTAAAAATATCAATATTTGTTCCACTTTTTACAATAACACCCATAAAATATCTTAAATTTTTTTCTTCTATTTTATTTCGTGAAATAATGTCTTGTATCATTTCAAGCGGAATTTCTATTCCAATTTGCTCAATATATTTTAATATATTGGAAATTAATGTTTTTTTGTTTTTTGAAAAATTTTTATCTTGTACATTTAAAATATAAGAAACTAGATTATTTATTGTATTTTCATTATATTCTTCTATTTTAATAAATTCTTCATTATCTTTAGTTATGATAATTTCTTTTTTTGTAAGCAATACATAGTAATTATTATATTTGTATTTATCTTCATCAAATAATTCAATACAAAATTTTTTTATTTCATTATTATAAATATTATATTCAATATTTTCATTATTTTTATTTTTTATTATTATAGTATTATCTTTTTTTAAATCAAGTTCTTCAAAATTTTCCTCAGTTGAATCTCTATTAAAATTAAGCTTTTCTGATATTATTTTTTGATCTGATTTGGAAAAATTGTCTATAAGCACTCTATTGCCTTCATTTAATAATCGTATTATATCTACATTACTATCTACCACAATTACCCCCTAAATTATTATTGCTAATATTAGTATTTATTAATTGTTTTTTAAAGTCAACGGATAAAGATTATCTAATTTTTAGGATACTACCCAATTATAATTTAAAACTGTTTAGGCCCAAACACACTTGAAGTAAATTTTTTTTAAAAATACTATTACATTAAAATAAAAGTATTAGAGATAAAACTAAAAAATTATCTCAAAGAGAAATAGAACAATTAGTTAATATAACTACAACTTAACTTTTTAAGTTTAAGATGTATTGAAAAATAAATACGGGAAGTCAAATAACTTGAGTGTTGGTTATTTAACCTGTGTTGAAAAAATTTTAAAATCTCTTGGGATTTCTGTCTTTGTGGAAATGGTGGAAAAGAAGCGGAAATGACAGTAAATAAATTTTTTTTTATTATTTTTATCAAAATAATAACTAAAAATGGGGAAATTTTTAGATTAAAACGATATTATGATTAATAAAGTGATATTTATAAACTGTTTTAAGTTGTAATGTTGTAATTCATTTATTTTTTTAGTTGATTTTTAAAATATAATTTGTATAAATAAAATCATATTTATAATTATTCTATAAAACAATGGAGAAATACAACAATATTAGCAGCGATATTACAGAAGAAAATTTAGCGAAAAACATCAATTTAAACAAAATTGAAATTAACGATAATATTAAAAAATATATAATGATTTTTATTTTTAATGACTCGCTTCTATCTAACCAATTCGTAGAATTTTTATTAGACCAAAAAGACGATGAAAATGGCTCAGCTGGAGATATAGATAACTTCCTAAAATCCATTGCAAGATTATCAACTAAATTAAAAGCTATAATAACAAATTTAATAATAAAGAAAATATTAGAAAATCCAAAAAACAAATTATTATTAGACAGAATGAAAAAATTATTAGAAAATTTAGGTGTAGATATTAATAATTTGAATTTAGGAGAATTTATCGAAAAAATTGGACTTAAAGATGGTAAAAATATTAGTAAGAACTCTTTAACATCAAAAGGTAATATCAATATTAAAAAAGTTAATAAAAAAATAAAGAAATTAAAATCAATAAAAAAATCTTTAGCAAAAAGTAGTATAATTAATAAATTATTTAATAAATTAAGTAAAGGAATTATTAAGGATAAGAGTATTATTAAAAATAAAGAAGGTGGTACCATAAGTATAAATGGCAAAACATTAAAAAATAGTGATATTGAAAAAACTAGAAAAAAATTAAATGAAATTGATAAAGCAAATAAAAATGAAAATATAAATAAAAATGGTAAAAAATCTCTGTTAGATAATGATAAAATTGATGCTATTTCAAAAAAATTAGGTCTAGATAATGCAGATAAATCCATGAAAACAGATTTAGGAATAATGGGTAAATTTATAAATACTATGACAAAATTAAATGAAAAACTTTTAAGTTCTTCTAAAAAACTTTCAAACGTA
>CATOLK010000056.1 GCA_951801155.1 uncultured Rickettsiales bacterium
ATAAATAAATTTAAAAATACTCAAATATTATTGATATTTGAGTATAGTTCTATGCAGGAGGTATATTAGACCTTCTGCATAAAAAATTACATATTTATTAATAGCGTTAAAGATAATTAAAAAACTATAAAAAATAATTTTCCACAAAACTCCTAACTTTACTTCAAAATACTTCAAATTTTTTATATTTTTAATAGCGGAAGTATATATTGATACATTTCCTATTAAAAATATAAAAAAATCTTGTCTTTTTTGTAATATTTGTTTTTTGTGAAAAATCTTTTTATATAGAAGATCTAATCAACTAATGAACTAATTACTATAAAGAATAAATTAATAAAACAATAAAAGAATTTTTTTGTTTTTTAGTTTCTATTATTTTTTTATCTAATATTTATATTATGCTATTTTCGATATTAGTGTTTTGATCTAATTCTTCTAATATATCAGGAAATACTTTTGTTAAATCGTAATCTAATCTGATATCATGATTTGTTAAACCAGCAATTGCCATTGCTTCTTCTATATCTTCTTCTTCTATATAAAGTGATGTATCTTTATTATATCTTTTACAATCTAATAGCTCGTAAACAGCATATTTAGCTACCAATTTTTTAATATCAGGATTTGTAACTTCATTAAAAAGAAATTTTTCATCTATTTCTCTATATGGATTGATACTATCCATTAAAAAATAATATTCTATATTTAAAATTGTACTTACTCCACTTTTTAATAAGTGCTCAATTATATCTATATTTTCTGAGTTAATTGCTATTTGCATTAACTTTCTATCATGTTTATCATGGTTTGAACCTATATGTGCCTCATTTAAATATATATCAAGTTCACCCTTGAATGCATCCCAAGTGCTATTATATTTATTTGTACCATTTTCATTTTTTAAAGCATTTAAATTAAAGTTATCATAATTTGATATAATACTATATAAAATAACTTCATTTTCATTTATAAATATTCTCGACATTTCCTTTTTTAATTTAATAATAACAATATTATTATATCATAATTTTTTAAATAAGTCAATAAAAAAATAATATTTATAAAAATTAATTATCTTCCTTCAATTATATTCTCAATTAATTCTTTTATACTAGGTATATAGCCATTTTTGTATAAAGGATCTGTTGCAAATCTATAGGCTTCACTGCCAGCAAAATAAAGTTGTTTATTAATTTCTTCATTATGAATAGAATTTTGTAAAGCTTTTTGTATACATATTTTTCTAAAATCTGGAATTTTTCCTGTAGTATTATTTGTAGTATTTTGGCTCCAACAGCTAAATTGACATTGACTTAAACAACCATAACAGTCACACATATCGTTTTTTAATTCATTAAATTTCTCTTTAGTTATAAATAGTACTGTATTATCAGGTGTTTTAGAAATTTTATTATAACCACTACTTAACCATTCATTAACGTTTTTAATATCTTCATTTTTAATAAAAATTTTTGTACCATCAATATCAATTATTTCAAAATTAAAAATATCATTCTGTTCTGTTGAAAAATCAATCTGTCTTGTACTTCTATCAAATAATTCTTTTAGGTATATATTATTTATTGCAGATGAATAAAAACCGGTTGGGCTAAATTTATTAGTCTTTATATCTTCTGGTTTTAGATGTAAAAGTGTCTGTTTCCATTCATCAGAAATTGGGCTTTCTTTAGTTAACATGGGTCTTGTACCAAATTGAAAAGCAATTTTTCCAATTTTTTCATTATTTAAAAATTTTTCATATTCCTTTATATTCCAGATACCACCGGCTACTATTATTGGAATTTCTTTTAAATCAATTTGATTCATAAAAGTTCGTAATTCACTTACTCTTTCATATGTATCTCCCTTTATAAAAGGATCTTCATTATTAGATAATCCATTGTGACCTCCTGCTCTCCAGGGACATTCATAAACAACACCGCCAAGCCATTCCTTTGTTCTTTCATAACTTTTTTTCCATAAAACTCTAAAAGCCCTCATGGAGGAAACTATTGGAAAATAGTTAGTTTTATATTTTGCACAAATATCGCCTAATTTATATGGTAATCCAGCTCCGCAAACAATACCTTGAATTAATCCTTTTACCTTTTGTAAAACTTCTTCTAAAATATGTTCTGTTCCACCCATTTCCCACATAACATTCATATGAATTCTGCCTTTATTTCCAGCTACATCTCTAGCAATTTTGGCTTGTGAAATTATTCCTTTTATAGAGTTTTGAATCATTTCCAAATGTCTTTCAAGCCTATTTTTTGCTTTTATTATAAATCTTTTTATCTCACCATTACTACTTATAAAATCTGGATTTACACCAGAAAATGTTCCTATACAACCGTTTAAGGCAAAATTTCCTGCAGTTATTCCATTTGATACTCCAATTCCTTTACCGCCTTCAACTACTGGTAAAAAATTTTTGCCATTTATAATAATATTTTCTAGATTTTTTAACATTTATTTATAAAATATATATATTATTACCAATATAATAAAACATAATTTTTTAAATGTAAATCTAAATTTCATATTTTATAATATTTTATAATATCCTAAAATAATTCTATTTTATTTTTGATCTGAAATTTTCTTTATTTTTTGATATTATTATACTATTGAAGTAAAAAATTACAAATAAATCCATATTAGTTTATTTTTATTCTTGATAGAATAGTTGTTAAAAATAAGTGAAATTTTATATTAATGAGATTATATGGCTAATAAAATGATATTTATAAGTTTTTTTAGGTAGTAATGCTCTAAATTGTAATTTGGTACCGTCCGTTTACACACCAAATAGTTATTATTTATATTTTAAAATTATTTATTTTTATAATTGTTTATTTTTTAATTTTCCATTATTTACGTCATTCCAGAGTACAATTTTTTAGCGATTTATTGTTTAGAAATTGTTAATCTGGAATCCAGAAAATATAAAAGATGTTGAATATAGAAAAATATTTTAAAGGTTTTTTTTATATTATAGGATATAGAAAAATTATTAATATCCTTTTTCTATATTAAAGTAATTTATTACTGGATTCCACATTAAGATTTTCTAGTAAGACAAGCTTACAAGAAAATCTAATCTGGAATGACGTAAATAACGGAAAATGAAGGAATAAACAATAATAATAAAAACTCTCCTACCATTTCAGAGTACAATTTCTTAGCGATTTATTGCTTAGAAAATTTAATCTGGAATGACGCAAATAAGGGAAAACTAAGAAAATAAACATAAATAATAAAAATATTAAATAAAAAAATATTTTAATTATTTAATAATTTGGTATATAAGTGGACAAAGCCCTGTAATTTAATAAACACTTGATTTTTAATTAAGCAAATATATTCTTTTTTTTGAGAAAATTTTTAAAAAAGAAATGAATAGCAAAAACAAAATAATTACTGTAACGACACTATGTATATTAATGTCTTGTAACAAAATTAAAAAAGACTATGTTATAACAGATGCTTCTGTTCAAAGTCAACCAAAATGGGTTAAAAAAATGGTATATAATCCTAAAAAAAGCGAGTATAAATATTTTATATCTAAAGCTGATAATATAAATCAGGAATTGTGCCAAAAAGGAGCTGAAACTAGAGCTAGAGCTGTTATAGCAAGTGAAATTGCCTCAGAAATATATGATGCCTATGAAGAAACGGCAAAGAGTAATAATATAGAAAGTAATGAATTTTCAACTAAAAATCTTAAACAAACAGTTTCTTTATATTTAGCTGGTACAGAAATTGATGAGAGATATTGGGAAAAAAGAAGTTATAAAAAGACTTTGGGAGCAGAAAAAGATTTAAATAAATATTTTTGTTATACTTTAATGAAAATGAAAAAAGAAAGTTATAATAAAGTTGTAAGTTTATCGTTAGATAAAATGTTTAAAAAAGTTCAAATGGACGAAATTAAAGAAGAAGTTAAAAATAAATTAATAGAAAAAAATGAATAAAAAAGTTTTTATATTTTTTTTATTTTTTGCAAATTCTGTTTTTGCTGAAGGTATTCCGGGTTGGTTGCTTAACGTTGATAAATTTTGTGATAAAAATATGTTATGTACCACAGGAAGTGGAAATACATTAAATGCAGCAAAAACAGATGCAAGAAATAATATGCAAAAAGTTTTTGAAACAAAGGTTAATTCTAAATTTGTTAATAGAATTGAAAATAATAATGATGATGTGTCAGAAGAAACTTTTAGTGAAGTGGCTGATGAAACATCTGGTATTTTAGAAGGTGTTACTATAACTAAAACTTATAATGATGGCAAAAGCTTTTATGTTTTAGCAACTTTGGATAAAGTAAAAAGTGCAAAAAATATTGAAAAAGAAATTGAAAAAATTGATGAAAAAATGAAGTTGTTAACACAAGATAATAGCTATAATTCTTCATTAAAATTAGAAAAGTTATATCAAGAAAGGGAAAATTTGAATAAAAAGTATTTATTTTTAACAGGATATGAGGTAGAAGAGGATATTAGTTATAGACAGGTGCTAAAAAATAAAGATAGTAAAAAAAATAGTTTACCATCTTATTTTATAAAAATAAATGAACCCTATGATTCTTTAGAATCTGTTATAAAGGATGTTTTAATAAAAAATAATTTAAGTGTAGTAGAACAAATTAGTAATTCAGTGAAAATTGTAAAAGCAGATTTAGGAATGAAAAAAGACTATATTAAAGTGGAAGGCTTTGAAAGATATAAAATAAACATTAATATAGATATTTCACAAAATGGAAAAAGCTCTGGATTTATAAAACTCGAATTCTTGGAAACTGGTAGAAGTAAAGAACAAATTTACAGTAAAGCTATTGAAAGGATTCAAGAATATATAGAAGAAAATTTTGAAGAATTTATTAATTAATAGGAGGTAAAATATGAAAAATTTTTCGTATTTTGTTGGATTCTGTGCACTATTAGGTGCTTGTGCTCCAACAATGCAAACTCAAAGACTCAGTATTGATAAAGCAGATGAAATGGCTATGTCTATAACTGATGAATGGGTTATGAAGGATACTGAATTAGCAATTCAAGATATCGTAAAACAAATAAAAATTCATGGAGGTTTTCAAAGTTATTTAGATAAACTTGGAAGAAAACCAAAATTATTTGTTGGAGATGTTCAGAATCAAACTTCTGAAGCATATTTCCCAATTGGGGATTTAAATGATGAATTGCTTCAGGAATTATCTTTCAGTGGCAAATTTACATTGATTGATGCGGCAGTAAGAGAAAAATTGTTAAAGGAAATTCAATACCAAAATGATGGTATGGTTGATCCTAAGCAAGCTAAAAATATAGGAAAAGCTTCTGGTGCTGATTTAATTATATTTGGTGATATTAGAATGAAACCTGATACTCTTGGAAAACAAACAGTTAAAAATTATTCAGTTAATTTAAGAATGACTAATATTGAAACTGGTGAAGAAGTTTTAAGGGTTAGGTATAAAACAAGTAAATATTCTAAACATAGTAAGTATGCTTGGTAATATTGACTTATATTAGTAATAAAAAAATGGAGAAAAATATATTATTAAAAAATCAAAAAAAACGGTTAAACATGCGTTAATTGCCGGTTTATTGGTTTTGTCGTCCTGTGCAAGCAGTGGTTACAGAGGAGATCAAAAAAAATTGTTATCTAGTTTAAGAAATTATGATTACAATTCAGCTAAAACTATTGTTAACGGTGAAAAATTTTATAATAAGGAAAAAGATATCTTTTTAAATAAAGTTGAAAAAGGAACAACTTATTATCTAAGTAAAGATTACTATCAATCTTTAAAATATTTTGAAGAAGCACAAAAAATTTGTGAAAACTTATCAGCAACTACCAGAGTAAGTGGAAAATTGAAAGGTGTAATTGATCCTGCAGCAGATAATTATTACTGTGAAAAGTATGAAAGATCTCTGTTAAATTTCTATTTGTCTTTAATTAATTATAATTTATATTCAAATGGTAGATATGAACCATATACAAGACAAGAAAAAGATAAAATTGTAGATGTTTCAGAAAAAATTTTAAATCAAAGTGAAAAATTGGCACATTTAAGCGCTAGTAGAAGCTATATTATAAAATGGAATAGTTTATTATCCACTTATAAAAAAGAACTTGCTGGAAAATCTGGTTATAAAGATGATTTAGTAGCAAAATTGTGGGGTGCTTATATTCATGAGCAATTTGATAATTCTGAAAATAGACAGATTGCATTACAATTATATAAAGATGCAAAAGATGTTTTGGTAAAGAATTATAGTGTTTATCCAACTTTTAACAAAAAAAATGAATCTTTTGAGAAAAACTATAAAAAATTCAACAATAATAATATAGATAAAATTAAAAAAGATTATATAGAAAATACAGAATTTTCTAATAATTTATTGGCATTTTTAGATGAAAAAATTAAAGATTTATCATCTAATAAAAGAGATAATTTTACTGTAGTTTTAAAAGAAGATTTTGTTTCTGAAAAGAAAGGCGAAGTTGTAAAAGTTGGTCTTCCACTTGAATTTGTGGCTGCTGTAGAATTTCAACCAACTAATAATAGAAAAGGTTTAAAAGATTTTATATTTTCAGCATTAGCGGTTGATGGAGCAGATGTTCTGCCAGGTATTGAAATTGAATTACCATATGTAGAAAAAAAACCTGTAGAAAATAATTTTGTAGTAGAGGTTCTCAATAAAAACAATAGTAAAGCTACTGAATTTCCTGTTGTTTTGTTAAATCCAAATTCAGATATAGCTAAAAAAGAATTTGAAGATAAAAGAACACTTTTATATACACAAATGAGTGTTTTAGCTATAACAAAACATACTTCTGCTTTAATAGCTGCTTATCAAATTTATGCTCAAAATCCGAATGGACTTACATTTACAGCTGCTTTAACATCTTATAAGACTGCTGCAAAGCTTATAAATGAAACTACAAAAGCTGACTTAAGATATTGGGCAAGCTTATCTGATAATGTAAGAATTGGAAGTGCAAAATTGAATGCTGGAGAGTATTTAATTAATGTTTACGATTTGAAAAAAAATGGAGTAAAGACTAAAGTTAAAAGCGAAATCATTAAGATTGATGAAAAAAATAATACATTATTGGATATTAATGTAAGCAGAAAATAATTATTCGATCTTCTGCATAAAAAATGTATATTAATTATAATATAATTTTTATATAAGATTTTAGTATATTTTTTAATAGACTTCCTACATAAAACTATTCTTATTTTCCGAATATACTTAATAATTTTATTTTTATATCTTTCTTTTT
>CATOLK010000057.1 GCA_951801155.1 uncultured Rickettsiales bacterium
AAGATTGAAATCTAGAGGAAAAGATAGTGAAGAAGTTATTAAAAATAGAATGGATAGAGCACAACAGGAAATAGAACATTTTAATGAATATGATTATGTTGTAGTTAATGATAATATGGATAAGGCTTTAAATCAAATAAAGAGTATAATTATAACTAAAAAACTTGCAAATGTAAAACAAGGTGCTTTGGAAAATTTTGTAAAAAATTTGTAATATCTATAAAATAATATAATTATTTTCTTGACTATTTTTAAATAATCACCTATTGTCGTAGTTAACAAACAATTTATTTTTTAAAATGATTAAAAAAATTTTATTTTTAATAGGAATATTTTTTTCAACAAGTGTTTTTGCATCAAATATTGCAATAGTTAATGTTGAAAAAATAGTTCAAAATTCTACAGCTTTTAAGGAATTAAATGAAGAATTAGAAAAAGAAAAAAATTCATTTCAAATAAAAATAAAACAAAAAGAAATTGAATTAAGTCATAAAAAAGAACAAATAGATTCTAAATCGTCGCTATTATCGCAGGAGACATTGCAAAAACAAATTTTAGATTTTCAGAATGAAGTTTTAAAATTTCAAGAAGAAATAAAAAATAAGGAAATTGAATTGCAGGGAAAATTAACTGGAGGATTAAGCAAATTAACTGAAGAAATTAGTAATACAGTAAATATTTTATTAAAAGAAGATAAATTTAAAAATTATTCTACAGTAATTAATTCAGCTGCTTTATTAAAATATAATGAAGAAGATGATATAAGTATTGAAATATTAAAGAGATTGAATAAGAAGAATATTTCTTTAGTTGAAAAAAATAAAAATAAGAAAAAATAAAATTTGTATTTTAATATATTTTTTATAAAAACTTCTTTTAAAAAGAACACGTATAACTTCAAAATCTAGATTTTCCTGATTAAGGTTAAATCAAAAAAATCTAGATTTTGAAATAATAGTTATTTATATAAAAAATACTAAAAATAAAGGAAAAATTATAATGAAAAGTAAAACTAAAGTTAAAAAAATTGATATTTATAAACTTTTTAAGTGCAATACTATAAAGTTCTTAAAAAAACTCTTGAATATTTTTTTTACAACTTTATAATTAAATTTATTAATATAAATACTAATTATTTGGTAATGAAATTTACAAAGTGTAAAAAATTTTTTGTTATTTTATTTATTTTATTTACTATATCTTGTGAAAATCAGGTAAATTATTTTATAAAAAGAGAAAGAATAGAAGAAGGATATTATAATTTTTATGATAATAATATCGATAATAATGAAAAAAATATAGAAAATAAATTAAGAGTAGCTATTTTGCTACCTTTATCAGGACAATTAAAAAATATTGGAGAATCATTATTAAATAGTGTTCAATTATCTTTATTTGAAAATAATAAAAAAAATATTGTATTAAAAGTTTATAATACAGAAGGAACAACTTTTGGTGCTGTTAATGCTATAAATAGAGCTATAGAAGAAGGAATAGATGTAGTAATTGGTCCTTTATTTAGTACAGAAACTAAAGCTATAAAAGATATATTATCTAAAAATAATTTAATAGCTTTTTCTTTATCTAATGATCAAGAATTAATAAACACACCAAATGTATTTGTGACAGGTTCTATTCCAGAACAGGAAATCCAAACTTTAATAGCCTACATGACACAAAATGATTTTTTTAATTATGTTGCACTAATGCCGAATACTACCTATGGGGCTTTAATGAATAAAATTTTAAGAAATACAATATCAAATAAAGATGGTTTATTGATAAAAAGCGAATATTATGACCAAAATGATAAAAATTTAATTACAAAAATAAGTGCTTTAGCAAATTTTTATGAAGTTCCGCAAACTTTGTATGAAAATTATGAAAAGAAAAAACTTGAACAAAAAATTTTAGGAATAACAGAAGATACAGAATTGGTAATAAAAGAAGATGAAAAAATATATCCTCAATGTTTATTTATAGCCGAAGGAGGAAAATCAGCAGAACAAATAGCAAATTTATTATTTGTTGTACAAAAAGACAGTAGACATGTGCAGCTAGTTGGTACTTCAAAATTGGATGGAGATGATAATATTACTATAAATCCATATTTAGATAATGCTATTTTTATAGGAGCTAATCCTGAAAAATATAAAGCATTTTCTGATAGTTATTTGAGTTTTTATAGAAAAAAACCTATAAAAATAGGATCAATAGTTTATGATTTGGTAAAAATAGTCGACGATCTTTTTATAAAAGATAATAGTGAATTTGTTATAAATAAGAAAGCTGTTTTAAATCCTAACGGATTTGATGGTATAGATGGTAAATTTAGATTTTTACCAAATGGTTTAGTAGAAAGAAGAATGTATGTTTTGCAACTACAAAATAAAGAAAAAGTTGTTATTGATACTAATCAAGAATTTTTGAATTATTAATAAAAAATTAATACAAAATGCTAAATTTTACGAAAAATTTTATTGTTATTTTTGTTCCTGTTTTTTTGACATCTTGTATACAGGAAGCTGCAAAAATAAATTACAAAGAAAAAAATAATAATTCGACACATTTAAAAAGTGTTAATAGATATAATAATTTACAACCTAGTTATATGAAAGGTACGTATATAAAATCAAACAATAGTGTTGTTAGAGATTTAAAAAAGACTGATAATTATAATAAAATTGATAACCGTTATAATGAAGATTATAACGAATTGGAACAATATGAAAAAAAATACACATCTACCAATGGTAATAAAAATGTAAAGATAATAAAAGCTCAAAAAGGAGATAATCTTTTAAACATAGCTAGAAAATATAATATGACTTTGGCAGAAATAGCAGAATTAAATAAAATGACAGCTCCATACAATATATATGTTGGTCAAAAAATAAAAATACATAATCAGGAAAATATTATTGATGAAAATTCAGTTGAAAATAAATCAAATATATCATATAAAACAATAACTATAAAGCCTGGTGATAATTTAACAAGAATATCTTTTAATAATGGTATTACTTTAAGAGAATTGGCAGAAATAAATAATATAAAACCACCTTATAAAGTTTATGTTGGTCAAAAAATAAAAGTTCCTTCAGAAAATATTAAAAATTCTGATTATTATATAGTTCAAAAAGGGGATAATTTATTTAGTATATCTAAAAAAAATAATATAAAATTTACAGAATTAGTTAAGTATAATAATCTAAAAAAGCCATATAGTATATATGTTGGACAAAAAATATATCTTAGTAATAAAAATAATGATATTTCTACCTATAATAAATTTGTTAAGAAAAAAGAAAATAGTAAAAATATAAGTATAGAAAATAAATCTAAAAGAACAGATTTGAATAATTACAATTATATGCGCGAAATAACTGATAATCGAGATACTTCATTTATATGGCCTGTTAGAGGTGCTATTATAAAAAAATTTGGAAAACAAGAAAATGGTGAGTATAGTGATGCTATAAATATTCAGGCTGATTATGGTACTAATATATTAGCTACAGATGAAGGAGAAGTTGCCTATGCTGGTAGTGAATTAAAAGGTTATGGTAATATGATAATTATAAAACATAATAATGGTTGGTTATCTATTTATGGACATTGTGAAACTATAAACGTTAAAGTCAAAGAAAAAGTTGATAAAGGACAGATTATAGCCACAATTGGAAAAACTGGAAATGTTAATGAACCACAATTGTACTTTGCTATTAGAAAAGGAAAGATTGCTATGGATCCATTAAAATATTTATCTAATAATTAACTGTAATCAAAGGGAAAACTATGAGAGTAGAAAAAAAAGATTTTGAAGAAAAAAATAATTTAAATGTGATTTTGTCTATTTTTATATTTATAATTATTTTTTTAATAAGTTTATATTTTATAACTATTAATAAAGTTAAGAAAAAAATAATAAAAGCTATAGAAAATATTAATAATAATTATATTGAAATAAGTTATGGAAAAATAAGTATAGCACCAAATCCAATTTTTATAAAAATAAAATTTTCTGATTTAAATATAAAATTAGAAGTGGAAGATAATAAAGTAAATTTTGAACTAGATAGTTTAGTTCTTAAAAAATTAACTATGACGAAAGATATTAATGTAATTCTACCGAAAGCAGCGGTTATAAATAACACTCAAAAACAAAAAGTAGATGTGCTTTTTGGTAATAATTATATTAATTTATCTTTAAATAAAAATTTAGGAATTAATAATATTGATGTTATCGCAGATCAGATTAGTCTTAAAAGTCAAAATAAAGATAATAATTTAACTTCTAAATTTATAAATTTAACGTTTAGGACAATTAAAGTTGCTTCTGATGAATATATAAATATGACTTCGAGATTTAACGTAGATAAAATAAATACAAAATTAAATAACGAAGAGGAAGAAAGCGAAAGTAATATTGAAATTGTAGTTTCTAATATAAAAGAAATTGATTCTACAAAGGAAGTTATTTCTATAACAAATATAGTTGATACTTTTATTTACAACGATATATCAAATAATTATGCTATAGAATTAAGTGGAAATTTTAAAGCTGATCGCTTAACAAAGAATTTAACTGTTGATACTGAAATGGAAATTAAAAATTATAATTCTTTAATTCGTGCAATAAATAATAAAGATATTTATCATTTTATAAATAAGGATAAAATTAGTAATCTTATACAATTGTTACAATTGGTACCTGACAGTGATAAAAATACAGATAACAATAAGTATTTTAAAGTTATTGGTAATTCATTGAATAAATTATTATTAATAAATAATGTTAGTATTAATGATATAATACAAAATATATTTTATAAAAAATGAAAATAATTGAAATCATTAATATTTTTAAAAAAGAATTGGAAAATAAAAATTTTGATAGCCCACTTTTAGATTGTAAAATATTGTTATCTAATATTTTAAATATAAAAGTGGGTGATTTGGTTTTTTACTATCAAAAACAATTAGATAGTGAAAAATTTGATAAATTTAAAAATATGATTCAAAGAAGATTGAATAACGAGCCTGTTTCGAAAATAATAAATAATAAATACTTTTGGGATTATAATTTTTATGTTGATAAAAATGTACTTGATCCAAGACCAGATAGTGAAAGTATAATAGAATTAATTTTAGAAGATTATAAAAATGATGAAAAATTAAACATATTAGATTTAGGAAGTGGTAGTGGCTGCCTTATTATAACTCTCTTAAAGATATTTAAGAATTCAAATGGCTTGGCCATAGATATAAGTGATAAAGCTTTAGAAATAGTAAAAAAAAATGCAGAATTATTAAATATAAAAAATCTTGATGTATTAAAAAGTAATTGGAATGATGAAATTAGCGGTAAATTTGATATTATAATTTCAAATCCACCTTATATAGAAACAAATGAAATAAATAATTTAAGTAAAGATGTAAAATCTTTTGATCCATTGTTGGCTCTTAATGGTGGACTTGATGGATTGGATTGTTATAGATATATAGCTAAAAATATTAAAAAAAATTGTAAAAAGAATACAAAACTTTACTTTGAAATAGGAAAAGGACAAGAAACCGATGTTAAAAATATATTTTTAAATAAAGGTTTCAAATTATTTAAAATTGGAAAAGATCTAGCTGGAATTGAAAGAGTAATTAGTTTTGAAACTAATTTGTGACTATTAAATAAATGCTTTTTAATATAAAATATCCATTATTATTCCTATATTTTAGTAAGAAATTAAGTTAGAAAAACAAGTTTAAAATTAGTTCAATAAAAATCTTAATTTATATAAAAATTATTTAAAATAAAAGATTTATATAAAATAAAATTTATTTTTACTTGTAAAATCAACTTTTGTTAAACTTTTTTGACAAATTAATATAATATGTTTTTAATATAATGTATATTAAAAACATATAAATATTTAAAGGACAATTATGGAAACACAAAAAATACAAGATTCTCAGATTTTATATAACTTGGGAAATAAATATATCGAAAAAAAAAATTATAATGAAGCAAAAAGATATTATGAATTGGCTGCAAAACAAAATAATACAGACGCCTTAATGAAATTGGGAATACTTTACAGAGATGGTTTGGGTGTAAAAAAAGATCCAAATAAAACATTTAAATATTTTGAATTAGCTGCAAAATTGGGTAATGATAATGCATTATTTTATTTAAGTATATTCTATCAGAATGGTTTCGGAACTAAAAAAAATATTAATAGAGCACGAAGATATTATAAATTAGCTGTTAGATATGGTGTTTCTGAAGCTATGACAAATCTAGGTTTATATTATGCAAATGAAAATAATATTGAATTAGCAAAATATTATTGGGGGATATCTAGTAATTCTAAAGCTCAATATAATTTAGGTATTATTTATCAAAATGAGAAAAATTACAACGAGGCAAAAAAATGTTATGAATTAGCTGCAAATCAAGGTCACTCAGATGCTATACTAGCTATAGGTAAACTTTATTTAAATGGTTTGGGAGTTGAAGAAAATATTGATATAGCACTAGATTATATTATAAATTCTGCAAGATTGGGTAATAATAATGCTTTACAAATAATAAATGAAACGATTGAAGCTTTTAATGGAGCTAATGAAGAGTTTGAAATAGAAAATATTAGAAATAAAATAAGTTGCTCTTCTAAGGTGTACTAAAATTTAGATAATTTGAGCTATTTTTAATAGCTCATTAGACTTCCTGCAAAAAAAATTTTTACCAAATATTGTAAAGCATATAAAACAACAAATATTTTCTTGAAAATTATTTTTTTTATAATATAATATATGCATTAAAATGATTGTATCAATTTTTAATTTACGAAATTTATACAAGTTTAATAAAAGCAAAAGAGGAATTGAAATGAATAACGCGGATCTTTATATTTTAGAAGAAAGTATTAAACTTATTGAAAGTAAGGTATATAGAGATTATATGGAACTAGAAAATCTACAAAATTCAAGCAAAACAGTTATGTTTGCGAATATGACATTAGAATTTATGAGACAAAAGTTTTATGATTTTTTCAGAAAAAAAAGACCAAATTATTCTCTTATAATAAAAGATTATACAAAATATATAGTTGAAAATAGTGATTCAACCATTTATGTTAACTGTATTTCTGGAATTAAAAATTTTTCTCATGCAGTTCCTTATTTTGCTACAATTTTAGGTATAAAAAAAAATGATAATGATTTATTTTTTT
>CATOLK010000058.1 GCA_951801155.1 uncultured Rickettsiales bacterium
TCTTCTCTTTTTTCTTCTTCTTTTTCTAAAGTTTTATTTTCTTTAACATCAATATCTTCCTTTTTAAAATCTTCTTCTTCGTCTTTTATACTTCTATTAAAATTGTCTAAATTAATATCTTTTAAACTATCGGTAATATTTTTGAAACCACTATCAATTGTAGCCTCTATAACATTAATAATACTATCATTATTATTATTAATTAAATCCTCTAAATTGTTATTAATATTATCAACACAATTATTAATTAAACTTTCAATATTGCTACTAACATTTTCATTATAATTATCGATTACAGATTCAATCTCGGTTTTTATATCCGTTTTAAAATTATTAATCAAATCAATTAATTGTTTACTGTCAGTATTTATATGTTGAGTTAATTTTGTATGAGAATCACTTAGATCATTCATTCTAGCCGAAATATTCACAAGATATTCCTTAAATTTATTTAACATTTCGGTTATATTTTTATTATTACTTTCGATATTTTTTTCAAATTCTTTAATTTTTGAATTATTTTCATTATCTTCAATAATTCTTGCTATTAAATTAACTTTATCAATTAATTCATTAATTTTATTTGCTTCTTCTTCTTTAATTTTATTTTTCTTATTACATTCACCATTATCAGCCTTTATCTCTAAAAGAGTCAAAATTAAAAAACAAAAAACAATGCTTGAAATTAAAATAATCATAAGTAATATTAAAATTAATATAAAGGAAATATTATTTTTTTATTTTAGATTTTCAAGAATAATTTTTAAAAATATGAAGAATAAATTATCAGTAATAGTTTTAAGTGCGGGAAAAGGTACAAGAATGAAATCAAATATATCAAAACCGCTACACAAGATAGGCAATTTGGAAATGATAAAACATATCATAAACTCAATAAACGCATTAGAAGCTGAAGAAATTTCAGTTGTTGTTTCAACGGATAATAAAGATGAAATAGAAAAAAATGCAAATTCTAATAAAGTAAAAACAATAATTCAACATGATAGAAAAGGTACTGGTGATGCTGTTAAAATTGGATTAAAAAATATACAAAATAAAGGCAATTTAATCTTAATAACTATGGGAGATACTCCTTTAATAAAGAAAGAAACTTATGGAAGTATGCTTGATAAAATGGACGAGGATTTTGCTATAACTGTTTTAGGTTTTTATACAAAAAATATAAGTAATAGATATGGAAGATTAGTTTTAAATAATAATCAAGAATTAGAAAAAATAATTGAATTTAAAGATGCTACAGAACAAGAAAGAAAAAACAACCTTTGTAATGCTGGAATTTATTTGGTAAAAGGTGATTTATTAGAACAATTTCTTGATAAAGTAGAAAACAATAATGCCAGTAGAGAATATTATTTAACAGATATTATAGAAATTGCTAAAAAACAAGGATTTAAAATTAATTATTCTTTGGCCGAAGAAGAAGAAGTTATGGGAGTTAATTCTAGAAGTGAATTAGCAGTAGCAGAAAATATTTTTCAAAATAATAAAAGAAAGTATTTTATGGATAAAGGTGTAACTTTAATTGATCCAAATTCTGTTTATTTTTCTTATGATACAGAAATAGAAGAAGATGTTGTTATTGAACCAAATGTTGTATTTTTGCCAGGTGTAAAAATTCATAATAATGTTACTGTTAAATCATTTTCATATTTAGAAGGCTGTGTAATAAAAGAAAATGCAGTAATAGGTCCTTTTGCGAGGATTAGACCGGAATCTATAATAGAAAAAAATGCAAAAATTGGTAATTTTTGTGAAATTAAAAAATCTATAGTAGATGAAAATACAAAAATAAATCATCTAAGTTACATTGGAAATGCTTCTGTAGGAAAAAATACTAATGTTGGAGCTGGTACTATAACTTGTAATTACGATGGTTATAATAAATTTAAAACTAAAATTGGAGAAAATTCTTTTATTGGTTCAAATACTACTATAGTTGCACCAATTGAAATTGGTGATAATGTTCTTATTGGAGCTGGTAGTGTTATAACTAAAAATATTGAAAATAATGCAATGGCTATTACTAGAATTGAACAAAAGGATATTAAAGATGGAATGATAAAATATAGAGAAAAAAAAGAAGTTAATAATTAAGTACTGTATTGTTTTTCTAATTAAAAATTTTCCTTATTTTTTTATTTAAAAATCTGTTGTCGAAATAGTGATTAGGTGTGATTCTAGAATTTAGAAAATTTTGATGCTATAGGTTTTGAATGATGGTTTTATGGTTATATTGAGAAAATTCGTTTTTCTAAATTCTTTTATTTTGCTTTAAAGACCATAATTGTATAATAAAAATTATTATATATATATATTATTTTTTACTTTATTTTTTTTGTGGAAACAGTATGGTTTTTATAAAAAAATAACTAACAAGTAATTTTTTATGTAGGAGATCTATTATAGAAACACAATTAACTCGCAACTTTTTTTCAATATATATCATGATAGTTTTTTTTAGCATTTATTTCTTTTACAATTTCTGACAATGCATTTTTCATATTATCCTCACATGCATCCAATAAATTTTGTTTAAATTTTTTGGCATTATTAGCTAATTCTTCAATTTCTTCTTTTAATTTACTTTCTTTTTCTATTTCCTCTACTTTCAAATGTTTAAGTATTTCTATTATTATTGAATTGTTTATTTTTTCTTCTTTATAGAGTTTTACAGCAAATTGCAACGGAGTTTGTTTTTCTATTTCTCCATTTTTATTTATTTCCATTTCTGTATTTAAATTTATGTTCTTATTGTTAAGTAATTTAGAAACCATAAAATCCCTATTACCCATAATAGCAAAATGAAGTGGAGTTATATTTTTATATTCTTTATAATCAATTGTTAAATTTGGATTTATATTGGGATGATTTATCAACTTATCAAAACAATAATCATTATCATCTATAATAGTAAGGAAAATTGGTGGAATTAATATTTGTTCATTTTTTATATTTACATCTAAATTTTGATTTAAAAATATACAATCAATAATTTCGTCAGTATTATAACCATTAGAATTATTCTCGATAATAGCAAAAGTTAATGGTGTCATATGTAAATTTTCAACTTTTCTTTCATTGAAATTTCCTACTTTGCCATTTTTATTAAAATTATCACTTATTTTTTTATTTTTTCCATTAATAAAATTATATATTATTTGTTTTTGTAAATTTTTATTTTTATTTTCTGTTAACAAAGCAAATCTAGAGTGTCTAGTAATGTCATTTTTTAAATTTATATTTAGATTACTATCAGAACACAAAGCACTAACTATGTCTTTATCATGATTTTCAATAGCACAATGAAGTGCTGTTATTCCCATTTCGTTTTTTTCATTTATATCTATTCCTTCAATCTTAATTAATTCATTAACCATATAGTAGTTTTTTTCTCTAACTTTTTCAAACAAAATGGTCCTATCTGCATTATTTTTTTTATTTAAATCTATTTCTAAAATTTTAGAAAATTTTTTAATTAAATCAAGTTTTTTTTGATCATTTATTTTGCTATTTCCAATAATATCAATATCACGAAATTCTATCATTAATTTAGTTATAATAATTTCATTTATATTTGGATTATCGCTTAATTCAACCAATAGTGATAGTAAATATTTATTATCTTCTAAATCAAAAAAATTTTGACATTTTTCAAATAAATATTCAAATGCTTCTAAATGTCCACCAATAGAAGCACTTTTTAAAATTTCAAAAACAAATTTTCTATCCTCTAGACATTCTTCAATTTTAATGTCAGACGAATGATTACTTTCAAAATTATCGAATAAAAATTCAATTATATCAAGATTTCCATTTCTAAAAGCTCCTTTAAAAGCTTTAAGAATAAAATCTTTTTTTTCACTAGATGATTTAAAATAATCATTTATAATTCCAATCTTAATTGGAGCTCCACTAGAATATATATCTTCAACTAATTCCTGTTTTCTCGAATTATTTAAATAAAAAGACTTAAATGTCTTACCATCTAACTCTCTTCCAGAAGTTTTTATAAAAACTCTAGAAAGAGCTTTTGTAAAAATAATTTTATTTTTTTCTGAAATATTATATTTAGCAATATTTTCTTGCATTTCAATAAAAAAATTTTCTTCTAATCTTTCACTAAAATTTGTATATTTAGTTATTATATCAAATATTTTTAAAGTATTACTTTCTGGTGAAAAATCAAAATTACCATTTATTAAAATATCTTCAAGTATATCATAAACTAAATTTTCATCATATTCTATTATTCCTTCAATTAAAGATTTATTTTTAACAATAATGCCTTTTTTTGTAAAAAATAACTTTTTATTATCTCTAGTATTACAGATTAAAATATCATCTTCATAATTAGAAGTATGACATTTAATTTCTTCATTTCCATTATTATATTTTATTGAAAAATCTTCTTCTATTTTATTTAAGCCGAAATTACTTTTTTCTTCTTCTGTAGAATTTTCCCTTAATCCAAAAGCTTTTAACATAGTTTTTTCGTTATCTTTATCATAACTTGATTCAATGTTCGGAATTATCTGATAAAAATAATTGCGATAAGAAAAAATATCTTTAATTATACTATTATCTACCATAATATTTACTCCTATTGTTTTTAATAAACATCTTTTTGAATTTAAAGATATTAATTAATAAAAGTCAAATGATTTAAAAAAAATGTAGTATTACTCAATTATACGTCAAATTATTAAATAAAAAAAATATATTCTTTTTTACATTAAAGTATTAACATTAATAATTTCTAAATAATAGATTGCTAAGAAATTATAATTTGGAATATTATAATAGTTTTTGTTATAAAAAACAAATTAAAAAAGTGAGTTTTTTGTCACCAAAATAGTAAATATATACAGAGACAACAGATTTTCTAAAAAAATAAAATTTCTATATTTTTAATAGTAGAAAAATATCTTAAATTCTTGTATTTTTTGTATAATAAGCAAAGTCAAGATTAACATAATTTTAATTTTATAATAAATAATATTATTATATATTAATTTAATACATTAATATAATTGTTTATAAAAAATTTTATCATAAATATTAATATTTATAAATATTTTGTAAATATTTAGTTTTTCACTATTTATTAAATAAACATAACGTATATTTTTAATATACTAGTTAAAAAGTTAATTTTATCAAAACTATTTAAAATACCATAAAATATTATTTTATTTTTTTATCTATATATATCGTTAGTATACATAAATATTTTTACAAATTTCTTGACTATTATAAATAATGTTTATATTATCAAGCATATATATCAATTAATAATTAATAACAAAAAAAGGATATAGTATGTCAAGAGTATGTGACTTAACAAATAACGGCGTTTTAACTGGTAATAAAATATCTCATTCAGCAATAAAAAACAAAAGAAAATTTTTACCAAATTTGCAAAATATAAGTTTAAAAAGTGACGCTTTAAATCAAAATTTTAATTTAAGAGTTGCAACAAAAACATTAAGAACCATAAATAAATACGGCTCATTAGATTCATTTTTAATAAATTCAGGCTTTAACAATTTAAGTGAAAAAGGTAAAATTTTAAGAAGAAAAGTTATGAAAATTCTTATGAAAACTGGTGAATACGAAAATATTAAAATAATTAAAAAAAGTATTATGAAAAATGGTACTAGAACAAAACTTACAAAAAAAGAAAAAGAACAACAAGAAAAACAACAATTAAACGAAGATAATAAAAATTAATATTTAAAATGACTAAAAAAATTGTCGTTGCAATGTCAGGCGGTGTAGATAGTTCTACAACCGCCTTTAAACTTCTAAAAAATGGTTATGAAGTAATAGGTATTACTTTGGCAATGGGAAGGACTTGTGATAAAAAGGCTATAGAAGATGCTAAAAAAGTTGCTTCAACTATAGGAATAGAACATAAAGTTCTAGATGTTAATGATCAATTTAAGTCAAATGTTATAGATTATTTTATAAATTCTTATTTATCTGGAGAGACACCAAATCCTTGTGCGGTTTGTAATAAATTTGTAAAATTTAAAATTATAATTGATTTTATGAAGGAAATTAATGCTGATTTTGTGGCAACAGGGCATTATGCTAAAATAATAAATAATAATGGTAATTATGAATTACATAAAGCAACTTGTCTTGATAAAGATCAATCTTATTTTTTATCAAATTTAAATTATGAATATTTAAAATATATAAAATTTCCTTTAGAAGATGAAAATAGTAAAAATGATGTAAGAAAAAACGCACAGGAAATTAATTCATATATTGCTAATAAAAAAGATAGTCAAGGAGTTTGTTTTATTGAAACAGATTATAAAAAATTTCTTGCTGATAATGTAAAATCTGTTTTTAAATATGGAGAAATAAGACATATAAATGGAAAAATTTTAGGAAAACACAATGGTATTGTAAATTATACAATAGGACAAAGAAGAGGTATAGGTGTATCATATGGAAGACCAATTTATGTAGTTAAATTTGATATAGAAAATAATATTGTTTATGTAGGAGATGAAAAGGATCTTTATTCCGATAATTTAGTCATTGAAAAATTGAATTTATTATCAAGTTTATCTGAAGATAAAATTTATACTATAAAATTAAGATCAACTCATATGGGACAAAGTGGAAAAATAAAACTTCTAGATAATAATAAAGCGAAAGTAAATTTTTTGGAAAAAACTAGAGCCGTTACAAAAGGACAATTATGTTGTATCTATGATGATGACCTTGTAGTTGGTAGTGGTTGGATTTGTTAGAAAATAATTGATTATTTTGTTATTTTATATTAAACCTCCTGCATAAAACTATACTCAAATATAAATAATATTTGAGTATTTTTAATTTATTTATTTTTATGACTCAGATATTATTGATATTTATTTATTCTTTAATTTTCTATTATTTACGTCATTCCAGAAATAAATTACTTTAATAGGGAAAAGGATATTAGTAATTTTTCTATATCATATAATATAAAAAACCTTTAAAATATTTTTATATATTTAACATCCTTTATATTCTCTGGATTCCACAAAAAGTGACCCACCAGCTAAGCTGGTGGTTCTTCATTAATCGGGTATAACCCTT
>CATOLK010000059.1 GCA_951801155.1 uncultured Rickettsiales bacterium
GAAGCTAATTCTGATAAAATGACTCCAGAAGAAGTTGAAAACAAACTTAAAGAGGCAGAAACTCTAAAAGAAAAATGTAAAGAACTTTTAAGACAAGAAAAAGAAGAAATAATAAAAACTGCTAAAGAAAATAACATATCTTTAGAAGAACTAGGAATAACAGAAGGTGACGACTTCGAAGACGACGATTATGATGACGATGATGACGAAGACGAAGAAGAAGAGGAAGAAGGAGATATAAAATTTTAATTAAAAAATAATTAAAATTATTTATTAAATTTTTAAATAAAAAAAATGCAAACAATTAATAACGAAAATTTTGCTAATGTAATTGATTCAGAAAAACCGGTATTGGTTGATTTTTGGGCTGAATGGTGTGGTCCGTGTAAGATGCTAATACCTATTATAGAAGAATTAAGTACAGAAATGGCTGATAGAGTCGATATTTACAAATGTAATGTTGATGAGTGTCCAGATATAGCAAGTAGTTTTAATATAAGAAGTATTCCGACTTTGATTCTTTTTAAAAATAAAGAAATAATTGATATATCTACTGGTGCAGCTTCGAAAGTAACTGTTAAACAATGGATAGAATCAAATCTTTAAAAAAGTTATTCAAAAACATACTACAAGATTGTTTGCAGTATGTTTTTTTTATAAAAAAAGAAAAAAATAACAATAGAGTTATTGATTTAGAGAAAAAAAATCAAGAATTAGAAGAAAAAAATAAGGAAGAAATAAATAAAAATATTAAAGAAATCTTGGTTTCATCAAGAGACTATAATCCAATTAAAAATATAAAATATAATATAAAGCCATTTAGGTTCTATGTAAGCCAAAATATAAACAGATTATTAAAAGAAAATATAGATGCTTTTAAAATACTTAATATTGATCCTAAAATAGGTATAGAAATAGAATTTTATTCTTTAAAAAATATTGAAAATATTGAAAAATTTTATAATCAAATATTTGATTTTTCTAAAAAAAATAATATTGAAATATTAAATATAGAAAAAGAAAGAGGATATAACCAATTTGAAATACAGTTTAAACCCTATTTGGATATATTAAAATTAATTAACGATTATAATAAAATAAAAAAATTTTTACTTAATTTAGAAAATTATAAAATAACTTTTGAAGCTAGACCTTTTTATTATGATGTTGGTAGTGCTTTGCAAATTAATATAACTTTAAACAAAAATGAAGAAAATTTATTTGCAAGAGTTAAAGAAAATGAAAAAAAACAAGAAACTCAACTTTTAAAAAACTGTGTTGCCGGATTATTGAAAAAAAACAATTTATTTCTACAACTTTATATAAATTCAATAAATTGTTTAATAAGATATGATTTAGAATTTTGCAAAATGTTTTACGATAAAGGAAAAATACCAGGGCCTGTTTTTAATAACTGGGGCGTAAATAATAGGACTTGTTGTATAAGAATACCAGTTCCTAAAAATTTTAATGATTTTGTAAAATATGATTTAGAAGATAAAAAAAATAGAAGAATAGAATTTAGAGTACCGTCATCGAACAGTGATATTAAATTGGCTATATATGGCGTTCTGGAAAGTTTATTGTTTGGAATTGAAAATGATTTAGAACCACCAGAACCCATTTTTGATAATGCTTTAGAAAATATTTATGATTATGAAAAAATAGAATTAATATAATTAAATTTATTTTAACAATATTAATTATTTAATATTTACTTATTAAAAATATAAAATAATATTATATTTATAATTTTTATAAAAATAATGTATACAGATATAATAAATAAATTTTTTCCAGAATTAGAGATAAAAAATACAAAACTAATTACCAGTGGTTGGGAAAGCGATATATTAATTGTAAATAACAGTAAAGTTTTTAGATTTCCTAAAACCAATGGTAGATTTGATTGTGTTTACGAAAAAGAAAAAGTAATAACTGATTATATAAGATCTTTTATTTCAACAAATATATCAAATATTCAAATATATAAAGATAACAAAACAATATTTTCTGTTCTCGATTTAATAACTGGAGAAGATTTTGATAATACAACTGGAGATATAATAGATGACTTTACTAATTTCTTAAAAGAATTACATTCAATAGATGTTGAACCTTTAAAAAAATATAATCTTGACGCTGAAAATCTTCCTTTTTATAAATATAGATTAGATTTAAATAACTTTTCTTTTAATTATGATGTTTTGCCTGATATTTTAAAAAAATATAATCTTGAAGATGATTTTAGTAAAAATTTGCGTATTTTTACTAATTTTAACTATAGAGACGAAGAAGATGTTTTATGTCATAATGATTTGCATAAAGGAAATATTATGATTAATAATGGAAAATTAAGTGGAATAATTGATTTTGGAGATACAATATATACAAACTATAATATAGAATTTTTATCAATATTTAAATGGAGAGAAAAATTTATTATTAATATAATAGAAAAATACGAAGAAATAACAGGTAGAAAATTAAATACAAAATTTATAATTGCTATTGTAAAATTGGCTGTGTATTCAAAAATCAGTTATAATGCAAAAGAAATAAAAAAATACTTAGAACAATTGAAATTTTATGATTTTCTTGAAGAAAAATTAAATTAATAATTTTTATGCAGAAAGTCATAATTATTATTAAATAAACAAGTTACTTTTTTCTATAACTTCAATACCGTTCATATAAGGTACAAGTACATCAGGTACCTTTATACTTCCATCTTTTCTTTGATAATTTTCCATAATAGCAATTATAGTTCTTCCAATTGCCAACGCAGAACCATTTAAAGTATGTACAAAATCAATTTTTCCATCACTTTCTCTTCTATATCTTGCATTCATTCTTCTAGCTTGGAAATCCCAACAATTGGAACAACTTGATATTTCTCTATAGGTATTTTGTGCTGGTAACCAAACTTCATGGTCGTATGTTTTAGAAGAAGCAAAACCAGTATCTCCACTACATAACAACATAACTCTATAAGGAATATTTAAAAGTTCTAAAATTTCATCTTCTATAGATGACATTCTATCATGTTCTTCAATAGATTTATCAGGAGTTGTTATAGAAACCATTTCAACTTTTTTAAATTGATGTTGTCTTAACATTCCTCTTGTATCTTTTCCAGCTGAACCAGCTTCACTTCTCCAACAAGGAGTAAAAGCAGTTAATCTTATAGGTAAATCTTTTTCATTAATAATTCTATTGTTTATCCAATTTGTCATAGTAACTTCACTAGTTGGAATTAACCACATATTATCAACTGTATGATAAGCATCTTCTGAAAATTTTGGTAAATTACCAGTTCCAAACATTGCTTCTGTTTTTACAAAAAATGGTATTGAAGTTTCTCTATAACCATATTTTCCCAACACATCAAGGAAAAAATTTGAAAGTGCTCTTTCTAACTTTGCTAAACCATCAAATAATGCAGTTGATCTTGAACCACATAATTTTGCAGTTTGTTCGAAGTCCATTTGTCTTAGATCTTCTCCCAATTCATAATGAGCTTTTGGTTCAAAATCAAATTTTGTTGGTTCAGAAAATTTTTTTAATACAACATTATCATTGTCATCTTCTCCAAAAGGTACACAATCTTGTAAAATATTGTCCGTTGTAATTAATATATTATAAAGAGTGGAATCTTTCTCATCTCCAATTAAATTCTCTAAATTTAGTATTTCTTTATTAATATCATCAACTTTATTTTTTAACTCAGTGTAATCCTGACCTGAATTTTTTAATTTTCCAATTTCTTTTGATAAAGAATTTCTATTTGATTGCAATTCTTGTAATTTTGTTAAATCTGCTTTCTTTTTTTTGTCTAATTCTATTATTTTTTTGGCTTTTAGTGTTAAACCCCTTTTTTCCATAGCTTTATCAAAAGCCTCAGGATTTTCTGTAATCCATTTTAAATTTAGCATAGATTTGAATAATTAATTGTAATAATTAAATATTTATATCTTTTTTTTATTTTTTCAATAGTAAAAAATAAAGATCTATAAAAATAAATAAATTAAAAAAACAATATTAATAACCTATTAGAATAATCTAAACAAAAAATATTTCTGTCATTAAATAATTAGACAATAAAATCAATATAGATGCTGTAACTATTGCATTTATTGTTGCTTTTCCTACACCAGCGGCACCGCCTTTCGAATAATAGCCGTGATAACAACCGCAAATTGCGACTATAAAACCAAAAACAACGGATTTAATTAATCCAGAATAAATATCTTCTGCCTTTAGGAAATTTACAGTGTTATTTAAATATGAAGATAAATCAAAACCTAAACTCCAAACACTGGCTACAGTTCCACCAAAGATACCTATTATATCAGCTATTAAAACTAAAAATGGCATAAAAATTGTTGAAACAAAAATTTTAGGAAAAATCAAATATTTATAAGGTGAAGTTGATAGGGTATAAAGTGCATCTATTTGTTCTGTTACTCTCATTGTTCCTATTTGTGCAGCAATTGAAGTACTAACTCTGCCAGCTACCATAAGGCCAACAAGTATTGGAGCAAGCTCTCTTGTTATTGCTAAAACAACTATTGCTGGAACTGTGCTTTCTGCACCGAATCTATTACAACCTGCATAGGTTTGTAAAGCCATAACCCCACCAGTAAAAATTGCAGTTGCGGCTACTACAGGTAAAGAATAAAAGCCGATTTCCATAAATTCATTACCTATTGATTTAAAGTACCATTTTTTGCTAAAAAAGCATTTTAATGATCTAAAAATAAATATGTTAAATTTCCCAACATTTAAAAAAAATTTGGAAAACATTTTTATGTAAAATTGTCCTGTTTTTTTAAAAAATTCTTTCATAATTTAAAATTAAAATGATAGAACTTAATGTAATTTTTAAAAAATAAAATACAAGATTAAATTTGGCACTACTCACTTTTTATCTTTATATTTTTATTATGTTTTGTTATTTTCTTATTTTTAAAAAGTAACATTTAAAATTAAAATACCAATTAAAACCTAAATTTTTCTTTTATTTTTTCGTAATCATAAATACCTTTAACTTTTCCATATAAAGCAACCGTAGGTTCACTAGAAGTTATAATTTTTCTCAAATTTTCTTTAACATCTTTAATATTAGTACTATCAATTTCCTCTATTATGTCTTCTTTATTTATTACTTTATCGTATAATAATATATCCGAACCATTACCAGATGCTCTCGAAGTTGTATTTTCCAATGCCATAAGTATACTAGATTTTAGTTTAACTTTTGCTCTTTTTAATTCTTCTTCATTAACATCATCAATCATTTTTTTAATTTCTTCTGCTATAGCATCAATAGTTTTATTAGTATTTAAAGGATCAACTCCAGTATAAATCATAAAGGTACCAGTATCAAATGTAGCATCATTAAAAGAACAAATAGAATAACATAAGCCCTTTGTTTCTCTTATATCCTGAAATAATCTTGATGACATACCAGAACCTAAAATATGATTCATAACAGAAACTTTATATTTATTTTTATCATAAAAAGATATTCCTTCAAAACCAATTATACACTGAACCTGTTCCAATTTTTTATCTTTTGCAAAAAAACCCGCTGTATATTTAGCTTCTTTAAGTTTTGTTGTTTTATTTTTTCTTTCTTTTGTAAAATATTTATTTGCTATTTTTATTACCTCATCAATAGTAATATTACCAGCCACACTCAATACCATATTATTAGCTGTATAATTATTTTCTATATGTTCTTGAAAATCTTTTTTTGTAAAATTTTTTATATTTTTTGCTGGACCTAGTATACTTCTGCCATAAGGTTGATTTTTGAAAGCTGTTTTTGAAAAATACTCAAAAATCATATCATCAGGAGAATCATTAGTCATAGCTAATTCTTGTAAAATTACACCTCTTTCTCTTTCTAATTCTTCATCAGCGAATGTTGAATTATCCAACATATCAACTAAAATTTCAACAGCTTTTTCCGTATATTCCTTGAGATTTTTACTGTAGTAAGCTGTATTTTCTTTTGATGTATAAGCATTAAAACTTGCTCCAATATTTTCAAAATCATAAGCTATTTGTTTTGCGCTTCTGGTGGCTGTACCTTTAAAAGCCATATGTTCTAAAAAATGAGAAATACCATTATTAGTTGTAGTTTCATTTCTTGAACCTGCTTTAACTATTATTTTTGTTGTAACAGTTTCAACATCTGGCATGTAATCGCAAACTACTCTTATACCATTGTTTAAAGTTCCTATTTGTATCATTTAAATTTATTAAATTCATGTTTATATATAATATAATCATGAAACAATATTTTGCAATAAAAAATTTTAAAATAATTAAACTATTTCTATAAAAAATTAAAAAATAAACTACTATTTATAGCAAAAAAAATATTTATCAAAACCTATTGACTTTTAAAAAAATGATTATTATAATTTAATTAGCTAAAAGAAATTATTTAAAAAATAAATAAAGTTAAATATAAAAATATAAATTAATTTTAAGTAATTAAAATAAATTTAATTTTTATTAAGTTTTAATAATTTTATTTTTATAAATAAAATATAATTAAATACGTCTTTATACAAAGATATACATAGTATATCAGATATATTGAAAAAGATATATCATTTTTTAAAAAAAGTTTTAGTTAGCCAGATATATATTTTAATCTTATATCTGGCGATTTTTTATGCAGGAGGTCTATTGGTCTATTGATACAATAGACCTATTTTTATATATCTTTACAAATTACAGCCTTATGCTTATTGCAGAAAATATATTTTAATTATAAATTTAATTTACTTAATATACTTTAACCTGGCTTTCTATATTAATTCTACATCTATTGTTAATATGATACTAATAAACACATTAATAAAATAATTTTATTCTAGTTATATTGATTAATCTTTTTGTTTTTTCTTCTATAGTTATTTTTATAAGATTTTTATTTTTAATAGTTTTTTATCTTTAACTGAAAAAAATATTAAAAAGGTAAAAATATAATAGATCTCCTA
>CATOLK010000060.1 GCA_951801155.1 uncultured Rickettsiales bacterium
TCAATAGAACCAAAATTTCCTTGACCATTAATCAATGGAACTCTCATTGAAAAATCCTGAGCCATTCTAACTAAAGCTTCATAAATTGATGTATCACCATGTGGATGATATTTACCCATAACATCACCGACAATTCTAGCACACTTTTTAAAAGGTTTATTATATTCATAACCACATTCATACATTGAATATATAATTCTCCTATGAACTGGTTTGAACCCGTCACAAACATCTGGAATTGCCCTTGCTATAATTACGCTCATTGCATAATCTAGATAGGATTTTCTCATTTCTTCTGAAATATCGACACTTACTATTTCGCCTTGATTATATTCTGTCTCTTCGCTCATAATTTTTGTTTTAAAATTAAATATTTAATAAAAGTATTATAAAATAAAAAAATCTTTTTTCAAGTTCTTAATAAAAATTTTAGTTTAATTATACTTTATTCTTTTGGTTTAACCTAATACTATAGCATTCTTATATTTTTTAAAAAATTTCATATAAATAAATAAAATTATTGCAAAATAACGAAATATATTAATTTTAAATAATTGTTTACTTTTACAAAAATATATTGTATAATGGGATTATTAATAAATTTTGATATTATGATATTAAGTTTTTTAGTTAGTTTGTTGGCATTTATGATAATAATTTCAATAGTTGTGTTTGTACATGAATTTGGTCATTATATTATAGCAATTAAAAATGGTGTTCAAGTTGATGAATTCGCAATAGGTTACGGAAAAGAAATATTTGGTTGGACTGATAAAAGGGGAACAAGATGGAAGGTATGTTATATACCATGTGGAGGTTATGTAAAATTTTTTGCCGATGAAGATGAAGCGTCTTCTGTTACCAATAGAGAAAAATTGGAAAAATTAACTGATGAAGAAAAGAAAAAATGTTTATTTTTCAAAACAGTTTGGCAAAGAATTCAAGTAGTAGCTGCTGGTCCTGTGTTTAATTATTTATTAGCAATTGTATTTTTTACTTTATTTTTTATGTTTAGCGGAATTACAATCTTTTCAAATGAAATTAGTAAAGTTGAAGTTGATGGCCCAGCCTATAAAGCTGGTATTTTAGCTGGTGATAAAATTATAAAAATAGGTGATAAAAATATAGAAAATTTTGAAGATATAAAAACAGAATTACTTTTGAATGTAAAAGAAAATTTAAATCTAACTATTGATAGAAAAGGTGAAGTTTTTGAAAAAACCGTGATTCCTGAAATAAAATATGATAAAAAAACAAAAAATCCATATTTAGGCATAATTTCAAATGAAGCCATACATAAAAAAGTTGGATTTTTTACAGCTGGAGGCGAAAGTTTAAAACAAATTTGGAAGATAAGTATTACTACACTTAAGGCGTTAGGACAAATGATAACAGCAAAAAGAGGATTTGATGATGTCGGTGGTCCAATAAAAATAGCTCAATATTCCGGAAAAGCAATGAAAGCTGGGTTCTCTACTATGATATATTTTATTGCCCTTATTTCTGTTAGTCTTGGGTTCATGAATTTGTTACCAATTCCAGTTTTAGATGGTGGTCATTTATTATTTTATATAATAGAAGCTATAACAAAAAAACCTGTAAATGAAAAAGTTGAAAATTTTCTAAGTAAAGTATTTTATGGGCTTTTAATATTACTAATGCTACTAATAACAATTAAAGATATAAAAGGTATTTTTTAATGAAAAAATTTTTATTGTTAATATTTATATGCTTTTTTAGCATAAATGTTGTCTTTGCTAAAGAAAAAAAAGTTATAACAACTCAAACTTTAAAAATAGAAGCTATAAAAATAGCTGGAAATTTAAGATATAATGATATTTTTTATAAAAATTTATTATCAAATGTAAAAACTGGTGATAATTTTAGTAATGAATTAAAAAATAATATAATAAAAAAACTTTTTAGCACGGATTATGTTAATGATGTAAAGGTTTATTTTAGTGGAAATATATTATATATAAATATAGAAGAAAAAAATTTTGTTAGAAAAATAACTATTACAGGAAACAAAAAATTAAAAGATAAAATTATAGAAGAAAATTTCAAATTAAAGGTTAAAGAAATTTTTTCAACTAATTTGCTAAATCAAGATTTAGAATTCGTAAACAATTTTTATAGATCAATGGGTTACTATAATATAAAAGTTGATTATGATATTAAATATTTGAAAAATAATCTCGTCGAAGTTAATATTGATATAAAAGAAAACAAAAAATCTAAAATTGGAAAAATATATTTTATAGGAAATAAAGAAATTAAAAATGAAGACTTAAAAAGCAATATTTTTAGTAAAGAAAAAAAGTTTTACAGATTTTTCAGTAGAGCAATTTTATTTAATCCCGATATTCTTGAATATAATGCCTATTTATTAGAAAATTTTTATTTAAGAAATGGTTTTTTAAATTTCAGAATTATATCACAAAATGCGAAATTTAATAAAAAAACTAAAGCTTTTGATTTAATTTTTGTAATAGAAGAAAATAAAAAATTTTATTTTGGCGATGTAACTATTGTAAATAATGTAAAAAATTTGAACACAAAAAATTTAGAACCAATTTTAAAAAAATTAAAATATAATAGTGTTTTTAATTTAGAAAATGTTTATAAAGTTGTTGATTTATTAAATGAAAATATAGATAATAATAATTTTGCAATTGTTAATCCACAATTTAAACCAGATAATACTAATGATAAAGTTAATATAATTTTTGTTATAGATAATACAAAACATAAATATTTTGGTAAAATAAATATAAAAAATAATAATAGAACCTATGATAGTGCTATTAGAGAACAATTAAATATAAGAGAAGGAGATGCTTTTAATAAAAAAGATTTAGAAAGATCTATACAAAAAATTAGAAATCTTGGATTTTTTAAAGATGTAAATTATACTTTAGAAGATGGTATTTTTGAAAATCAATTAGATACTACAATAACGGTAGAAGAAACTACAAGTGGAAGTTTTAATTTCGGAATTTCCTACTCAAGTTTAGATAGTTTGAGTGGAAATATTGGAATTACACAAAAAAATTTACTTGGCAGAGCCATTAATTTTGATTTTGGTATAAATATTAATAAATACTATAAAAATTTTTCATTTGATTTTGTAAAACCAAATTTTATGGGAACAAATACAACATTTGGAACTGACTTATATTATCAAGATAACAGTAATACAAAGAATTCAAGGTTAAATTTAGGGTACGATGAATTCAATACGGGAGCGGGAATATTTTTTGTTTATAATCTTACTGAATATTTATCGCAAACTTTAAAATATAATTATAAAATAGAGAAATTGAAAAATTTATCTATAGATTATTATAGGATTTTAACTACAAAAAAACAACAAATAAGTGAAGTTTCAATTAGTTTGTCATACGATAAAAGAGATAATTATTATGATACAAAAAATGGTTATATTTTGAATTATACATTTGATTACGCTGGAATTCTTGGGACAAAAGATTATTTAAGAAATACTTTATATTTTGCTTACTATTATCCATTATATCTTGATAAATTAATATTAAAATTTGAAACAAAACTTGCTGGAATTATGTCTATAAATGGAAATCCTTTATATCCTAGCGATGGCTTTTATTTAGGTGGCCATAGTATGAGAGGTTTCGAAAGTGCAGGAATAGGACCAAGGATTAATAATCCGTTAAATCCAAACGATGATACAAGTGTTGGAGGAACAAAACTTTTTTATTCAAATTTGGAAGTTAAATTTCCTTTATTTACTCCTAGGGAATTTAATTTATTCGGAATATTTTTTATAAATGCAGGAACCGTAACTGGAGTTGAAAAAAATAAAGATGTTGATAAAAGTTTAATTATGGATAAATCTAGTATTAGATCTGCTTACGGATTTTCTTTATTATGGAGAACTCCGGTTGGAAATATGAGTTTTGATTTTAGTAAAGTATTGAAAAAAGAAAAATTTGATTTAGAAGAAAAATTTGTATTTAATATTGGTAAAAATTTTTAGTTTTAATTTATGATTGAGGAAAATATAGAAAATAATAAGTATGAGTATGTGATAAATACAGATAGACTTAAAAATATTTGTAAAGAAATAAAAAATAATACAGAAGTAATAGCTTTAGATACAGAATTTATAAGGAAAACTACATATTTTCCAATACTTTGTTTAGTACAGATAAGTTATTTCGATAAAAACGGGAATATAAAAAATTTTGTTATCGATGCTCTCCAGGACAATTTAGATTTAACTTATTTTTATAAATCTATTTTAAATAACTGTAAAATAAAAAAGATTATACATTCTTTTAGTCAAGATTTAGAGGCTTTGAATTTTAGACATGATATAAAAATAAACAATTTAGAAGATACTCAAATAATGGCTGAATTTTGTGGTTTTGGTTCAAATTTAGGATATTCGAAATTAGTTGAAAAAGTTTTAGGGATAAATTATAAAAAAAACGAAAATATTCAACATAGTAATTGGAAAAAACGACCATTGACAGATTCTCAAAAAATATATGCAGCAAATGATGTTATTTTTTTAATTTCTATCTATAATGGGTTATTAAAAGAATTAAAAGAAATTGGAAATTATGAATATTATAATAATGAAATTGAGCATATATTAAAATACAAAAATAAAAATTTTGTAATAAATAATTCTTGGAGAAAAATGAAATTTAATCTTAATAATAGAAGTTTAAATTATTCATTTTTGTTAAAAGAATTATGTAAATGGCGAGAAGAAAAGGCAATAGCTAATAATGTAATTAGAAATTTTATAATAGAAGATAATGTTTTAGAAGAAATAGCTAAATTAAGACCAAAAACACAAAAAAGTTTTAATGAAATATTCACCTATAGCAATTATAATGTTAATATATCAAAAGAATATAAACAAGAAATAGTAAATATTGTAAATGAATTCAACAAAAATCTAGATCCACAATATGATGAATTGTTATATTATACAAATGAAAAACATTTTATACATAAAAACATATTAGATAAAATCTATTTAAAAATTAAAATGATAGCTGATAGTAGGAAAATTTCCATAAATACAACCATAAATAAAACCGATATTATAGCTTTAATAATGAAATATGAAAACAAAAAAAATATTTTGTACGGTTGGAAAAACGAATTATTTGGAAATATTTTTGAAGAAAATAATATTAATTAATGAATTTTTATATAAATCATATATAAAAATTCATTAATTTTTTAATAGGATGTCAAACTTTGTTCACTAGTTTTGTCTTTTGCAACAAAATCTGTTATTTTTTTTAAATTTTCAAAAAATTTATTTTTTTCATATGTTACCACTTCGCTAAAATAATATCTATTTTTCATAAATACCATTTCTCTCAAATGATTTTCTATTTTTGCAAGTTTTAAACTTTCTTTAGCATCTAATGTTTCTGGATTTATTTCTTCTTCAAATGTAAAAATATTGTTATTTAAAATTTTATTTATTGATTGTCTTACACAATTTTTTAAATTATCTGTTACTTCGTTACTTTCCATTATATTTTTAATTTTCATAGTATTTTTTTCAGCAATTTCTCCTAACTCTTCTTTGTTGATATTAAAGAGTTTTACTCCCGTTAACATTTCAATCATAATTTTTTCCCTAGTTTTCAATCCTTTTCGTTCTTCTTCTATTTTTAGAAAAATTCTTGTCATTTCTTCCAATACTTCATCAGCAGTCGGTCTATCTTTTGGATCAATACTAATCATTTTTGCCGTTAAATCATAAAATCTTGATCTTATTTCTGATGTTTCATGTGGTAAATTTATTCTTTCTTCAGCATCTTTTGTAAGATCTATATATTCTATTCTATCTTTAAAAATATCTTCTGTTACTAAATTATATGTTATTAAATAATCGTCTTTAGTTAATAAAGTAAATAAAACAATACCTAAGGAGTATATATCAGTCGCTAATATTTCTTCACCTTTAATAGCTTTATTTTCGTTAAATAATTCTAATGCTGCAAAAAATTTACTTCCTCTCCTGTGATAATCTTCTTTATCAGCTTTTTCTGCAAATCCAAAATCAATTATTTTTACTTTTTCTCCATTTTGGTCTATCATAATATTCTCTAATTTTATATCTCTATGAGCAATTCCACAACTATGTAAGGAACAAATACCAGTCACAACTTTTAATGCAGCTAAATATAATTCATAAGGATCTATTTCGTTACCATCAATAATTTTATTTAAATCATAATCCATAAAATCAGAAATTTGATAAAAAAATTTTTCACCATGTGTATTTTCTAAAAAACCATTTTCAGATACTTTTAAAGTTTTAACCGTATTTTGAATAAGTTTTTCTGTAGTTTCCGAATTTTTTTTTACTGTTTCAAAACCTTTTTTAATACTAAGATTACTAGAAAAAACTTTTACAATCTTTTTTTCTCCATTTTCATTACAAAAGGAATAAACTTTACCTTCACCACCTTTGCCTATAAACTCTATTTTATTTTTATCAATACTAAACTGATTTGATAACATGTCGATACACTCTGATTCTTCTATTTCCATATTTTTTAATTATTTTTATACTAATATAAGTATATATGAATAAAAATTAAAAAGTCAATGGATATTAAAATAATGTACTAGTTCAAAACATTTAGGAAAAACTTTCCTCATTTTTACATTCTTCTTTAAACAAGGCCAAATGTTGTAAAATAAAAGTAAACTTTTATTTTACAACCAATGTCCGTAATTTACTGTAAAAAAGTATTCTGTAAATTCTTTTACTTCGCTTCGGAAAACTGTGGTTGGACATAGACTAAAATAATTACATAAACATATTGTTTTTCAGCCTTGTTTTATAGACTTTTTTAATTTGTTTTTATATTATCTTTATTTGATTTTTATTAGTTCCTTTAATTAATTTTAATTCTTTTTATAGGATATTATTCTTTCTATAATAATATATCCAATAGTTATCATTACCTTTTTTAATTATTTC
>CATOLK010000061.1 GCA_951801155.1 uncultured Rickettsiales bacterium
GGAATGACGTAAATAAAGGAAAATCAAAGAAATAACAAATCTAATGAAAAAAGAAAGATACAAAAATAAAAATTATTAAAAAATAAAATTATTAAATATATAAAAAAATAAGAATAGTTTTATGCAAGAAGTCTATTATATCTCCACTTTATAATAAATAATAATCAAAAATAAATTATTTATATCTCTCAAACCCAATTTTATAAAATCCATTTTTATTGACTTTTAAAATTATCATAATAAACTAATTATTATTATTTTTTTAATATATTATATTATACTTATTAAAGCAATACATATATATTAGATGTTAATATTATTTAATTAAATAAAAAATTTTTATGAATTATATTATAAAACCATTTTCATTATTTACATTATTAAAAATAGTAAATGACAGACATACGTTTAAACTATACATACTTGGTATAAATATTATACATATCAGCAAGAAAAAAGACAATTTTCATGTAAAATTATTTAAGACAATCCCGATATTAAAAATTATAAACGAAAGTTATTTCAATATTGAAAAACAACAAAACAATTATCTAAAAATAATAGAGAAGTTAAAAAATAAAATAATAAATAGCGAAAAAATAAATGTATTGTTCTTTATAAACGAAATATCAAAATGGAAAACCAGAAAATTATATGAAACCCTAAAAGCAGATGAAAGATTTAATGTACAAATTATAGCTACGTACTTACCGGTATACGAAAGTTTTGCTTTTGATAAAGACAAAGAAATAGATTTAATAAAAAATTACTTTGAAAAAAATAATATTGAATATACATTTGTAGAGTCGAACGATAAAAAAACATTTAAAAAATTTACAAAAAACGCCGATATATTTTTTATTACTCAACCATGGGGTTTGAGAAAATATATGAAACCGCATAATTTAAATAATAGTTTAATTTATTATATTCCATACTATGTTCCTAATATTAATAATATGATATTGGATTATAGATTAGATTTTCATCCATATCTTTTTAGATATTATGTAACAAATATACAATGGGAACAACAATTTAAATATTATGCAAAAGAAAAATATAAGATAGAAGCTAATAATATTTTTGGTATAGGACATACTCAACTTGATAATTATATTAATATAAAAGAAGAAGAAAATAAAAATTATATTATATATGCTCCACATCTTAGTTTCTTTCATCCAAAAAATGTAAGAAATAGAATAGAAGATTATACTGGAACATTTAATATTTATGGAAAAGAAATATTAGAATATGCGAAAAATACTAAAGATAAAATAAAAGAAGGATATAATTTATAAATTAGGAGGGATATAATTTTGTTCCTTCTATTTTTATTCAAAAAATTAAATTTTGGAAACCTCATCCAGATTTAAAACAAGTAATAAAAAAAACCGAAATAATGACTGAAGATGAAGCGAATACATATTATAATGATTGGGAAAAAATAGGTATTGCCTGCTATGATGCCGATTATATAAAGTTATTTAGAGAATCAAAATGTTTAATAACTGATTGCAGAAGTTTTACCATAGAGTATTTTACCACAAAAAAACCTATAATTAGATTGGTTTCAAAACATTTTACCTTACCACTACCTCCGCAAGTTCAAGATATTTATGATTCATTTTATAATGCTTACAGTTTAGAAGATTTATATAATTTTATAGATGAAGTTGTTATTAAAGGAAATGATTATATGAAGGAAAAAAGGTTGAAGGTTCTCGAAGAACAGAATTTATTAAATTCAAATGCTACAGAGAATATTTATAATGATATTAAAAATACTTTGGAAATAAAATGAAAAATATTGCAATTATAATTGCTGGTGGAATTGGACAAAGAATGAAAAGTTATATTCCAAAACAATTTATCAATATTTATGATAAACCAGCTATAATTTATACTTTGGAAAAATTTCAAAATCATGAAATGATAGATGTAATTGAAGTTGTATGTCTTGATGGTTGGCAACATGTTTTATCCGCTTATGCAAATGAGCATAAAATTACAAAACTTAAACATATTATAAAAGGTGGAGCTAACGGACAAGAATCTATCAAAAACGGAATTTTAGAATTAAAAAAATATTATAATAATGACGATCTAGTTGTTATTCATGATGCTATAAGGCCAAATGTTTCAAAAGAAATAATTACAAACGCCATAAATGTGGCAAAAGAAAAATCAAATGCCATTACTGTAATTGCTTGTAAAGAAGCTATGATGGAAACCGAAGATAGTATTAGTTCAAGTAGTTCTTATCCTAGAGATAAATTAAAAAGAACTCAAACACCCCAAGTGTTTTTTCTTGGTGATATATTAGATGCACATAATAGAGCTGCCGAATTAGGTATTACCGATGCTATTGCTAGTTGTGATTTATTTACAAGATTAGGAAGACAAATTTATTTTACTGAAGGTTCAGAAAAAAATATAAAACTTACAACTTCTGAAGATTTAGATATTTTTAAAGCACTTTTAAAATTAGATAATGAAAAGTAATTTATTTTTAGAGGAATACGAAAAAATTAAAGAAGATTTAGCAGATAATTGGAAATTATTTAAAAATAAATCTATTCTAATAACAGGAGCTACTGGTCTTGTCGGTTCTTATCTTACTAATTTTTTGATTTACTTAAATAATAAATTATCATTAAATATTAAATTGTATTGTATGTCAAGAAATATTGAAAAATTAAAATCTCTTTTTAATGATAATGTAATTTATATAGTAAAAGATTTAAACAATACTATTTTTACACTGGATTTTGAACCGGATTATATTATACATTGTGCTAGTAATACACATCCTTTGGCTTATTCAAAATTTCCAGTCGAAACTTTAAAAACTAATTTACTAGGAACAATTTCACTTCTAGAATCTATAAAAGAAAAAAAATGTAAATTTATTTTTCTTTCAACATGTCAAATTTATGGAAATAATACAAGTTCAGATGCATTTTCTGAAGATGATTATGGAATTTGTAATAGTAAAGATGTTAGAAGTTGTTATAATGAGTCAAAAAGAGCAGCAGAGACAACCTGTGTATGTTATGGTGAAGAATATAATGTTAATTTTAATGTTCTTCGTTTACCATCAATTTATGGAGCAAATTTTTCTAGTGAATCATCAAAATTTGACGTTCAATTTTTTAAAAATGCCATAAATAGCGAAAATATAATAATGAAAAGTGATGGTTTAAGAAAAAGAAGTTTTTTATATGTGGGAGATGTAGTTGAATCTATTTTTTTCATTATTTTTAATGGAAAAAATAGAGAATTTTATAATGTGGCTAATGATGAAGTAAAAACCATTAAAGATTTTGCTAATATATTAGCAAAAACAGCCGGTGTTGATATTATTTTTCAAATACCTGATAGTATAGAAAGTAAGGGTTATTCTAAAAATGGTAATGAAATTATAAGTGGAGAAAAATTAATGTCTTTGGGTTGGAAATCTAATTACAACCTAGAAAGTGGTATAAAAAGAACTTACTATTTATTAAAAAATATTCATAATGAATAATTTATGTTAAAAAAATACTTTCTTAATTTTTACGATATATACATATCTAATATAATAAAAAAATTAAAAAATGAAAATAAAAAAGCTTTAGGACAAATTGGTATTTTAAAATTTTTATTTTCTATTGTTGTAATTTTATCACATTTTTATAAGTTTAAAATTGATAATTTTTTACAATGGAAAGATCGTGGCGCTTTAGCTGTTCATTGTTTTTTTATAATATCAGGATTTTTCTTCTATAATACTATTAAAAAAATCGATAAAATTTCATTTGAGGAATTTTCTTTTAAAAAAATATTTCGTTTATATCCGGTATTTTTATTTAATATTATTTTATATGGAAAAAAGTTTATAAAATTCACTTCTAATTTTTTTATGTTATCAATTGGAATTATGAAAGAATATCCAACATCGATATGGTATATAGGTGTTTTATTTTATGTTTTATTGTTTTATTTTTACCTTTATAAAAATTATCAAAGGAAAAATGTAAATTTAATAATTGTTATTATAATGTATTTTTCATCTATGTTTTTATTTAATAAAAAACCTAAATGGTTTGGAACATGGCAAAATGATTTTATTTTTTTTAACTCTGGATTTATTAGAGGTTTGTTATTTGTTGGTTTGGGTATTTTTAGTCATATTTTTTATGAAAAAATTTCATTGTTTTTTAATAAAAGAGAAAATAAACAAAGTAAATTATATTTTTTAATTTTTTCTATTTTAGAAATAATTTTTTTTCATAAAATGATTAAATATTTGTTTATTAAAAATAAAGTAAATGCTTTAAATGCAGGATTAGATTTTTGTATACTTCTTTGTTTATTTGTTACAAAAAAAGGAATTTTATCCAAAATTTTGGATAATAAAATATCAATAAAACTAGGAGAATATTCTTATTCTATATATGTTATGCATTATATTTGTTTAAAAACTCTAAATAAATTCTCTATTAATGGTATACCTTTAAGGGGATTTTTTAGCGATACTAATTTTAATATTTTTTTGGTTTTATCATGTGTTTTGTTTGGAATATTAGTTTATTATTTGGTTGAAAAACCTAGTTATAAATATTTATCTGATAGATTTCTGAATAATGAAAAGAAAGTTTTAAATTAAAAAACGAAATTTAGATATATTTTATATATTTTCCAAATATTTTTTGACTATCTTAAATTCATCAAATGGAATTTTTTTACCGTTTTCTTCCGCATATTTTTCATGACCTTTTCCTGCTAAAATCAAAATATCATTCTTTTTCAAAAGAGAAATTCCAAATTTTATCGCTTCTTCCCTAGATCCATCAAAATTATATAAATTTGGATCGTTAGGCCTATCGCAACCAGTAATTATTTCCTTTCTTATTTTTGCTGGATCTTCATTTCTAAAATTATCATTAGTTATAATCACAATATCGGCTAAATCTTGTGCAATTTTTCCCATAATTGGTCTTTTTGTTGTATCTTTATTTCCACCAAGTCCAAATAATATTATTGACCTACCAGAGCCAATTTTATTTAAATGTTCTCTTGTAGTTTTTAAAACACATTCTAAAGAATTTGCTGTATGAGCAAAATCAACATAAATACTAGCTCCATTTTTAGTTATTCCAGCTAAATTCATTCTTCCTTCTGCGGCTTCAATAT
Organism: uncultured Rickettsiales bacterium; assembly: GCA_951801155.1. Taxonomy (GTDB): domain Bacteria; phylum Pseudomonadota; class Alphaproteobacteria; order Rickettsiales; family UBA1997; genus CATOJU01. The sequence goes on from CATOLK010000061.1 coordinate 5,182, forward strand.
TTTTTAAAGTATCAACTATAATTTGAGGATTTTCTACCAAATTTAAACTATAAACATAAGAAAAAGCACACAATAAATTCATTACTTGAAATTCACCCATTAAATTTGTTTTAAATGTATAATTTCTTTCGTTAAATTTGAATGTAATTTCTTGATAATTAGTAGCGATTTTTATAGAAATTAATTTAACATCACCATTATAGCCATAGGTAATTATATTTTTAATATTTCCTTTTTCCTTACAAATATTTTTAATAGTTTCATATTCTGGAATATCTGCATTTAAAACAATTTTTGTATTTTTTGTACAATGTTCCCTAAATAGTTTCATTTTGCAATTAAAATATTCTTCCATTGTTTTATGATAATTTAAGTGATCCTGAGAAAAATTAGTAAAACCAATTATTTCAGGAAAAAGTCCTGCAACTCGTCCAGTATCCAATCCTTGACTTGTAGTTTCAAAAGCTACATAATCTATATTTTCTTTATTTTTCAAAAAATATAAATCTTCATAAAATTCTACCAATTCCCTTGTAGTTAAAAAATCATTTTTTATTTCTTTTGGTTTATCTTTATAATTTATACCTAAAGTTCCAATAGAAGCTGATTTATAATTTAATTGATCTAAAATTTGCCTTATAAATTCAACTGTTGAAGTTTTTCCTTTAGTTCCAGTTATACTCATTAAATGTTCTGGAAATCTATTGCTATAAAAATTTTTTAACATACTTGCGGTAAATTCAATAGGATTTTCAACTTCTATAACTATTACTTTATTATTTATATAGTTATATTTTTTATCAACTACTACTGCAATAGCACCATTCTCTATACTACTTTCTATAAAATCTAAACCTTTATTGGTTTTTCCATCTACTGCAACAAAAATATCTCCTTTTTTTATTAATCTAGAATCTGTTTGTATTGAATTAATATCAATATTTTTACTATTTTTAGTAGTATATTTTAAATTTTCTAATATTTTTAATAAATTCACAATTAATGCCTTAACTAAATTTTAATAAATTATTCCTCAATTTTATCTTTAAAGTAAACTTGCGATATATATCTTCGGCCCTTTGAACCTCTTTTTAATTGAACTACAACATCCACAACATTTTTTATATAATTCATAATATCTTCTGGTGGCATACCAAGACCAGCCTGCATAACCATAAGCTTAAGCTGTTGCAGTGCCATCTCAGGAGTATCTGCGTGAAGTGTTGATATTGAACCAGGATGACCTGTATTTATTGCCCTTAAAAAAGAAAAAGCTTCTGTTCCTCTTAACTCACCAACTATAATTCTATCAGGTCTTAAACGGAGGCAAGCCTCTATTAAATCTTGTGCTGTTACATTTGCCCTACCCTGCCCTCCTTTAGAAGCTAGTAAATGAACTCTATTTGGATGTTGTTCTAAATCTATTTCTCTTGCGTCTTCTACAGTTATCAATCTTTCAACTTTTGGAATTGCTCTTAAACAAGCATTTGTAAATGTTGTTTTACCTGTTGAAGTACCACCACTTATTATTATATTTTTTTTACTTAAAATGGCATGATAAAGAAAGTCTTTAATTCTATTGGCTTTTAGTAATCTTGATAATATTATATTATTTTCATCGATAACCTTTTCAGTTGCTGTTTGATCAAAAGCTCCCATTTTGTCGTAATCTTCTAATGTCCAAGACAAACTCGATTTTTTACGAATTGACATTATAACAGTGTGATTCTCACAAGCTGGTGGAAAAACTATCTGAATACGATAA
>CATOLK010000062.1 GCA_951801155.1 uncultured Rickettsiales bacterium
TTTTTTTAAACTAATTTTTTTTAAACTAATTTTTTTTAAACTAATTTTTTTTAAAATAACCCTAACATCGCTTTTTAAGTTTAAAATACATTGAAAAATAGAGAAAATATATTTTTAGTGTAAAATTACATATATCTTAATAGTATTTATCATAGAAATCTTAACATAATTTACAATAATTTTGTATTTTTAAAGAGTTATTTTTCCATATTTTTCAACAAATTTTTATATTATAAAGAATAAAAAAAATACATACAAAAAACTAGATCAATATTATTTAAATAAATTCATGAACTTATTCTTTATAGTTGTTAAAGCATTTTCAGTTCTACTTTTACTTTTATCAATATTTTGAATTTCTTGTTTTTTATTTTCTAAATAGATTTCTTTTTTAATTCTGTTCATAATATCTATATAATCAAAGTTTTCTTGCATTGTTTGATTATCTATATATTTATACTCTTTTTCCTTTCTTAGTTTTAAATTACCATACAACATATCATTATTTGGTTTTATATCATCAAAACTTTTTCTTTCTTTTGAATAATCTGGATAATTTTCAGCTAGATACATTATTAATTGGGCATGATCTTCGTTAAGTTTTATAAAATCATTATCATCTTTTAAATTTCTTTGCTTATAGTAAATACTTAAATCTGAACCAAGATATTTTATTTCTTTTTGTTCTTTATCATTATCAATACCTATTTCGCCATATCTATAATTCTTTTTTAATTTTGAACCGTTGGATTTTTTATAATATTTACTATCAATAGCATCTGTATTATTTATTCTATAATAAATCCCCTGCTCTTTTGCTAAAGCTAAATGTTTATTCTTACTTCTATTTATTTTTCTTGCGTTAGTTCTTAAAAATTCAGTATTATATTTTTTAACTGGACTTTCTATAACATTAACACACGACGTTATACTTAGTAAAAATATAATATTTATTATATAATTTTTATTTTTTGAATATAAAAACATCAAAATGCCCCTTTTCTATAATTTTTTCCATTATTTTTTCAGCTTCGGTTTTTGTATTAAAAGTACCAATAATAGCTCTATACATTTTTTTATTATTAATAGTTATTGGAACTATTATTTTTTCATTTTCTGTAAGATTGTAATTATTTACCGTTTTATAAGCTTTTTTTAAATCACTATATGAACCAAGTTGAATATAGTATTTATTTTTTACTAAAGTATCATTACTCCTAATTTTTTTATCTATTTGATTTTGCGTAGTAAATAAAGCATTCTTTTTTTTATCAAGATCTGTACTCTTTTTTACCGAAATTTCATTAAAAAATTCATTTTTAATATTTTCATTCTTTTTAATTATATTATTATCTATAGAACTTTTAGTTATCAAATTATTGTTTATATTTTGTTTATTAGTTGTTATTTTGTTTTGCGTAACTATATCCGGTGAAGTATTAATTACCTTATTATTAAGTTCTATTGATTTTTGTGATTTATTTTCTTTTTTACGACCAAATAATATATTAAATATAGATTCTTTCTTTTTAGCTGTTTGTTCATTTTTATTAGAACTTAATATATTATTAGTATTATTTAGGTTTATATCTTTATTATTATTTACAATATTTTTATTATTTATTTGATTACTTGCTATTGTTTCTCTAGTAATTTTATTACTATTAAAATAACTTCCTGGAATTTTAAAATCTCTTATAGTTTTTGGCTGCTGTTTTTTTTCTACCATTCTAGCCAAAGCATTGATATCTTTATTATCGATCATTGTATCTATTACACTTTTTAGTGAGTAGGCATTACTATCTAATAATAAATTATCTTCTATTTTATTATCTCCATTAATTCTGGTTATTTTTTTATCGGTTTTATTATCAAGTTGTTGTATTCTATTATTTTGTTTTTTTATTTGTTCCTTTTCTTTTAATTTTTCTTGATTAAAAGCTGGTCTTTTTTTTTCAAGGTATATTACTCTACCATTTTTTCCAACAAGTCTATAACCAGTATTTCTATCTACGCACGATATCAAAATTGTAAATATAAAAAAACTATAAATAATATTTTTTTTCAAAATCTAAGCCTTATTCTGTTTATATAAAATAATATAAAAGAAAAATTTAAAAAAATCAATATATTTTATTATATTGATGATATTATAATATTTCCTATAATTATCTTGAATTACAATTAATATATTCCACTTACATATCTCTTATTATTTTAGGTTTTTTAACAAAAAACATTAATATTTTTTAAAAATTCCAACTGAATATTTTTCAACATTATTAAAGAATCAAAATCCAGCCACTCAGTACTTTTGTGAAAATCTCCACCATTTGCTTGATGACTAATAACATTGATATTTTTATAGGAAAAAAATCTTGAATCATCCGTAGTTTTACTTGTTATATAGTTAATTTTTAATCCATTTTTTTCACAAATATCTTTATAGGATTTATGGTATTTATCATTTATATTATTTTTTATATAATTATTTAACATCAAAATTTTATAAATCGTATTTTTGTACATACATTTTTTTAATATATTTTCAATATTTATTCCAGTAAAATACAAATCAATTTCTTCATTATCTATAATATTACAACAAAATTCTCCAAATTTTTCTTTTATATTTTCAATAGTTTTTAATTTATCAAAAACATTTTTATTAAAAAGTTTTATAGTTATTGCCCCTAAATTTTCCTTTATTATATTAGTTATATTTCCATTTCCACTATCATTATCTAGCACAACTTTTGATTTTAAACCTAATTTTTCTACCCAATATTTAGTACCATATTCATCAACGGTCTCTTCATCAGAAACCACCAAAACACCAAATTTAACATTTATATTATTTTCTATTAATTCTTTTAAATTCAATAAATTCATAATTACAAAACTTTTCATATCAAAAACACCACGACCATATATTATATTATCTTTTTTAGTCATTTTATATTCAATATTTTCTACTACATCGGTATGGCAAACACTCAAAACATCAAAACTCATAGTATCAACATTTGAAAATAAAATTGATATATAACCATTATTACTTACTTCTCTAATATAAATTTTTTTATTCAAAAATATACTTTTATAAATATCGAAACATTCCATGGTAGTCTTTAAGTTTCCCGTAATACTTGGTATTTTTATAACTCTTTCAATCAAATCAAGTATTTCATTCATAGTCAATACTTTTTGTGTTTGCTATTTTTTCTTTAAAAATATTAATTAATGAAGAACTTGAACCATTTTTTTCTTCTATTTTTATTAAAATTTTATATGCTTCTTTATAAGGGTAGCTATTTAAAATATTTCTCATATTATCATCTACAAATTCTATTTTGTTACTTTCCACTAAAATATTTGAATAAAATAAAACACTATTTATATTATTTTTGTTAATATTATATAATTGTTTAGCTAATTTTATTCTTTTTGATAAATTTGTATTTTTCAAATATAAATCTCCAAAAATCATTTTTGGAGTATATTTCCAAACCTTTTTAATGTATTTTTTAGTTTTTGTAGACTTTATTTTATCCAAAGAAAGAATTAAAATTTTATTATTAGAATATAAATTTTTATCTTTCTTAAAAATTTCAAAAGAATATTTTAAAGATTTATCATAATCAAGATTTTCAAAATAATATTTCGCTAAATTTTCATTTACTAAAAATAATTCTTTTTTATATTCATAATTATTTATGAATTTTTTTATCTTATATAGAATTTCTAAACAAACTTCCCAATTATTTTCTTCTTTATAAACTTTATAAAGTAATTTCAAACATTTTTCATTTTTTGGTTGGATTTTTAAAATTTTATTTGCATAAAATTTAATTTTTTCATTATTTTTATTTTCTATAGCATTTAACAAATATATATTATACAATAATAAATCATTACATATTTGATTTTTACTATTTTTAGTATTTTTACAACTTAAATTAGAAATAATTTCAATCGAATCTTGATATTTTTGATCATTAAATAAAACTTGTGATTTTATTAAATTTGTAAGATCGTTTTTTATATATTTATCCGCTGTTTTTAGTTTTTCTTTTGCTTTTTTCGAATCATTTGATATATTAAAAATAATTGCTTCTGTAATATTTTCTAAATAATATTTATATTTTTTTAACTCTTTATTAATTTTTCTATTAAATTTCCTTTTATCAGTTTTCAATAAAATATTTATTATGGAGAAAAAACAAAATATTAATATTAAAAAACTAAATAAAAGTAAAAATATTATTTTTGTATTAGTTGTAATTTCGTAGTTTGAAAAATATATGATAATTTTACTATCATATTGCAATACAATCGCTGAAATTACAGTTAAAATTAATATAAATATTACATAAAATAGCCTTTTCACAATTTTAGATCTTTTAAAATTTATTAAAAATATAATAAACTAATTAAAAAAAATTTGCAATGTTTTTTTAATTGTGTATATTTACTAATTTGACAAAAAATTTTCTTATTTTTGAAGAATGAAATTTTTCATTTTATTTGATAATAGTTGAATTTTTAAAAAAATTATTTATTTATATTAAGTAGTAATAAAATATAAAGTACTTTGTTCAATAGAAAAAAATTAAATATTTTTAAAAAATGGTGGTTAGCAATTGATAAAAAAATGTTATTCATATTTTTTTTGTTTATAATGTTTAGTTGTATTTTTATTTTTAGTTCCAGTATTTCTGTGGCTAACAGGTTAAACATAAATAATTATCATTTTTTTAAGAGTCAAGTATTTTATAATTTATTATGTATTTTTATTACTATATCAATTTCGTTTTTTAGTGAACAAATAGCAAAAAAAAATATATTTTTATTATTTATTTTAAGTTTAATTCTCTTAATAGCTGTGCATTTTTCAGGTTTTCAAACTAAAGGTTCAAAAAGGTGGTTAAGAATTTATGGACTTTCAATACAACCTACAGAATTAATAAAACCCTCTTTTATTTTAATAAGTGCTTGGTTGCTTTACAAATTTCAAACTACAAAAATAAAAAATTATCTAATTATAAACTTAGTTCTATATATAATTTGTCTGTATTTCATATATAAACAACCTGATATAGGAACATTAATATTATTAAGTTTGGTATTTTTTACCCAAATATTCTTATTAGATATTATTAATTTAAAATATTGTTTTTATTTATTTTTATTTTTTATTTTTTTGTCAATAACTTCTTATACTTCATTGCCTCATGTTTCAAATAGAATTGATTCATTTATTGCAAGTATACAAGAACCAGAAAAAGCAAACTATCAAGTTAAAAGATCTATAAATGCCTATAATAATAGTGGGCTTTTAGGAAAAGGTTTTATGGAGGGGGAAGTTAAAAATTTTATTCCAGATGTTCATACAGATTTTATTTTTCCTGCTATAACGGAAGAATTTGGATTTTTGTTTGTTTTCTGTATAATATCGTTGTATTTTTATTTAACAATAAGAATTTTATTAAAAGCAATTTATAGTAATGATTTTTTTAAATTTCTTGCTTTAGTTGGACTCAGTCTGTTGTTTTTAGTACAAACATCTATAAACATATGTGTTTCTTTAAATTTATTACCAACAAAAGGTATGACAATTCCTTTTTTAAGTTATGGTGGTTCATCTTTAATTGGTACTGCTATAGTTTTTGGTTTTATATTTGTATTTACAAAAAAAGACTTAGATTTTAAAGATAGCGTTGAAAAAACTTTTATTGTCGAATAATAATAGAAAAAATTGAGGATTTTAGAATATAAATGGAGGCCAGAGACGGAATCGAACCGACGCGTGGGAGTTTTGCAGACTCCAGCATTACCACTTTGCTATCTGGCCATATATTGTATACTATAATATATAATAAATTATTTGTCAAGAGGTTTTTCTCTTCTGTTCTTATTTTTTCTACTTTTTTCTACAATATTTCCTATAAATATAGAAAAATAAGATAAAAAAATAATTATACAATATTCTGTTAGAGTTTACTACGGTAAAAAAGAGATTCTAAAAAATTTAAATATTTTTCCGACACGGTTCTTTCAATACAAATAAAAAATCAATATTTAAAAAATTCCAAAACTTATAAGAAAATATAGATTTTAGAACGATATGTTTTGAAACAAAAAAACTATTAAAAATAAATTACAAAATAATTACAAAATAATTTTATATGACAACAGGAAATCCGCTATTCCAAATAATAATTATTCTTTTTAAGGAATAGTTATATTTTGATAATTAAAAAATAATTAAAAAATACAACTATTTTCAAAATTACTTATATTATTTTACTCTTTCAACATAAGTACAATCTTCAGTTTTAACGAGTATTTTATCTTCACTAGAAATAAATGGAGGAACCATAATTCTTACTCCATTTTCCAAAATAGCTGGTTTAAATGAAGAAGCTGCAGTTTGACCTTTTACAGTTGGTTCAGTTTCTTTTATTGCGCAAACAACAGTTTCCGGTAATTTTATTTCCACTATTATATGCTCGCAGTAGCAAACTTTAACTTCCATACCTTCTGTTAAAAATGGTAATCTTTCACCTAATAATTTTTTATCAAAAGATTCTTGCTCGTAATTTTCAAGATTCATTAAAGCTATAGTATCGCCTTCATCATATTGATATTGATATACAACCTCCTCTAATGCTATTTTTTCAACATCTTCACCGGCTCTAAATCTTTCATTGGCTTTACTTCCTGTAAGTAAATCTTTCATTTCTAATTGAACAAAAGCCCCTCCTTTTCCAGGTTTTACATGCTCTTTTTTTCTTATAATCCAATATTTGTTGTTATATTTTATAACATTTCCTAAACTAACTGAATTGACGTTCATTACATTACCTTTATATATTGATAATACTTGTTACAATGTAATCTAAAAAAAATAAAAAGTCAATATTAATCTGTGTATACAGGT
>CATOLK010000063.1 GCA_951801155.1 uncultured Rickettsiales bacterium
GCTTTTCAAGAAAAAATGGAAAAAGCAAAAGATTTCTTAGAAGAAGTTACAAGAAATGGGGATTATGTTAATAAAATGAAATGCAAAATGTGTATAGATGAGTTAAACAGATTGGGAATGGCTATAGGTATAGAGAATGTTAAAGCTAAAACTCAAAATAATAGATATTTTGTATAGAATAGTTATTTAATATTTCAAAGCATATTACTGCGGTTTTAATTTTGCTTTTGCTATTGTTTTTTGTTAATTTATTTCTAATTAATAATGATATTAAATATTTTTTAAAAATCATTTGCTTTTTAAAATTTTTCATATATTATATATTCTATATAGAAATTATAAAAGGAAATACAATGACAGAAACAAAAAAATACTCAAAAGAAACCAACAAAGGCTATGCTGGAATGCTTGGTTGTTTTAGTTATATGATGGAAACATGTAACAGAACAGATGAAAAAGATGTAGTAGCAAAAAGACAAGAAAGAGAAAATAAATTAAAACAAGCTCACAATAATATGGGTCCAAAAGGAAAAGAAATGGTGGAATGTGCTTTTCAAGAAAAAATGGAAAAAGCAAAAGACTTTTTAGAAGAAGTTACAAGAAATGGGGATCATGTTAATAAAATGAAATGTGAAATGTGTATAGATGAGCTAAATAGATTGGGAATAGCTATAGGTATTGAGAATTTAGAAAAAAATAATTCAAAAAATAATTTCAATGAATCTTCTGAAAATTCTGAAAAAACAAAAAACAGCAGTTCAATAGAAAGTCTCAGTGAAGCTGCAAGTGAAATGGAAAATGTAAATTGTTATTGCAATACCTGCTGTTTAATAGCATAAATAATATAAATTTTTATATTTATCCTAATAACAATATTTCTTTTTAGGAAATATTGTTATTGTATAATATATTTTTAATATATTAATTATATAAAAATTTATATAAATTTATGAAAAAACTAATTTTATTTTTTTTATGTTTTTTAATTTTTAGTGAAGCTTTTGCTTCCTCGAAAAAATATTCAAAAGAAACTGATAGAGGCTATGCCGGAATGCTTGGCTGTTTTAGTTATATGATGGAAACATGTAACAGAACAGATGAAAAAGATGTAGTAGCAAAAAGACAAGAAAGAGAAAATAAATTAAAACAAGCTCACAATAATATGGGTCCAAAAGGAAAAGAAATGGTGGAATGTGCTTTTCAAGAAAAAATGGAAAAAGCAAAAGACTTTTTAGAAGAAGTTACAAGAAATGGGGATTATGTTAATAAAATGAAATGTAAAATGTGTATAGATGAATTAAATAGATTAAAGGTAGTTATAGGTATAAAATAATAAATTAAAAATGGTTTATTTTAATATTGAATGGATTATATATTTTTATCAGCTTTTTATGTAATATAAATACTAAAAAAAACTTTAATTTAATAATAGAGGTGTTTAGTAATTATTATGATGAAAACTATACTTTTTCGTTGAATATTTAAGCCTTGCGGTGTGTTGCTGTAGAGAAAATTTTTTTGTTTTAAACTAGGTAGATTTATAAACAAGCAATAAATTTATTGACTTTTTTATTTTTATAATATATAATACATTTAATTAAATAATTAAACAGAAAAATATGGAAGATCTAAAAAAAAATGTAAAAGCTTTAAAGAATATTGAAACAGCGGATTCTAAACATAAATCATCTCCAGATAATGATCAAGAAGAAGAAGTTGATTTTAAAGAAATTACAGCGGAGGAGATTGATAAATTAAAAACAGAGTCGCAGATGATTAAAAATGAGATAAATGAAATATTAACTCCTGAATTTAGTGAGGATTTATCTAATTTGTTGGTTGAAGTTTATTCTGAATTAGACTTATCTCAAGATGAAATAGAAAAACAAAATCAAATAACAGAAAATGCTATATTGGAAAGTGAAATAAGTGATGAGGAAAAAGAAAAAATATTGAGTGTAAAAAATGAAGTAGATGAAAAAATACAAAACAGAAAAAATGATTTAATAGGAAAAGGTGAAGAAAAATTAACTGCTGAAGAAAAGAAAGAATTGGAAACTATAAATAAATATGAAAAATTACAGCAATTACAAAAAAAACAAAAAGAAATTGAAGAGCAAATTGGTAATAGTGTTGGAAAAACAGAAATTGATCAAAAAAAATTGGACGAATTAAAAAAATTAAATGAAGAGGAAAAAGGTGAAGCTAATGTAAAAGTAAAAGAATGTTTAGCTCCACAGGCAGGTTTGATTGCTGTAGGTCCTTTAGTTGCATTAATCGGAATACCTCCTTTTAGTTTGATAGGTTTGTTAGCTATAATGAAAGTTTTACCTATGTTTCCAAAAAAGAAAATGGAACAAACAGCTAATAAAGAGATAAGTAACAATGAAGAACAAAAACCAGATGAATCAAAAAAAACAGCATTCGGAACAGCAACACCACAAGAACCAAAAAAAACAGCATTCGGAAATGCAAAACCACAAGAACCAAAAAAAATAGCATTCGGAAATGCAAAACCTGAAGGAGAACATATACAACGATGGCAGAGCAAAAATAGTGGGCAAAATAACAGTGTTCCCACGGGAGGTATACAATTTTAAAAAATATGCCAAAAAGTATTTTTATTTGCCAAAACTGCGGAGCAATTCATACGAAATGGAGTGGAAAGTGCAATGAGTGCGGTGAATGGAATACTATAACAGAAGAAAGAGAAGAAGGCGGTTTAATAACAAATAATACAGATATTTCAAAAACTTTAACTAGTGGTAAAGATATAGTTTTTGAAAATCTGGATAAAGAAATAACAGAAACTCCAAGATATGATACTGGTATAAATGAATTAAACAGGGTTTTGGGCGGTGGTCTTGTAACTGGATCAGTTGTTTTAATAGGTGGGGATCCGGGTATTGGTAAATCAACTTTATTATTGCAAACTCTCTGTAGTCTTGTTAATTTAGGGTTAAATGCTTTATATATATCTGGAGAGGAGTCGGTTAATCAAGTAAAAATAAGAGCTCAAAGATTACAATTAAGTAAAACAAATTTGAAAGTTGCATCAGCAACATGTATAAATGATATAATAAAAGCATTATTAAAAGAACAACCGCAAATAGTTGTAATAGATTCAATACAAACTATTTTTAATCCAGAAATAACTTCAGCTGCTGGCACAGTTTCACAAGTCAGAATATGCGGTGGAGAATTAATTAATATTGCAAAGACAAAAAATATTATAATGTTAATTGTCAGTCATGTAAATAAAGATGGACAAATAGCTGGTCCAAAAGTTCTTGAACATATGGTTGATACAGTACTGTATTTTGAAGGAGATAAAGATTATCAATTTAGAATTTTAAGAAGTATAAAAAATAGGTTTGGTGCGGCTAATGAAATTGGTATTTTTGAAATGCATGATACTGGGCTTTATGAAATTTCAAATCCATCTCAATTATTTCTTTCTTCGAGGGATGATTTGGTTAGTGGTTCGGTTGTATTTGGTGGAATCGAAGGAACAAGACCTTTATTGGCAGAAATTCAAGCTTTAATAGCACCATCTTATATGCCAAGTCCTAGAAGAGCAGTTGTTGGTTGGGATCAAAATAGATTATCGATGCTAATAGCAGTTTTAAGTACAAGATTTGGTACGAATTTATATGATAAGGAAGTATATTTAAATATAGTTGGTGGTTTAAAAATAAATGAACCAGCAGCAGATTTGGCTGTTGCTACAGCTTTAATTTCTGCCTATAAGGATATAGCAATCCCTAGAGATTGGGTATTTATGGGAGAGATAGGACTTTCTGGTGAAATTAGAATGGTATCGCAAATAGAGTATAGGCTTAAAGAAGCAGAGAAATTAGGTTTTAAACGTGCTATAGTTTCTAGTGGTTTAAATAAACTGAAAGCATTTAAAAAGGATAAATTTAAATTAGAGATAATAACCGTTAGCCATGTAAGGGATTTAGCAATATTTTTTAAAAAATAATAATAAATATACTTGAAAATTAAAATTTAATATTTACTTTACTATCAAAACATTAATACTAAAAAATAATATGGAAAATATATTTTTTACAAAAGAACACTATTGGGTTAGTATTGATAACGATATAGTTACAATAGGACTTACAAATTTTGTATTGGATAATATGAACATAATAAATTATATTGAATTGCCAACTATAGGGAATGTTTATAATAAAACAGAACTAATTGGTGAAATAAATTATGATGATGGCAAAACTTTTGAGTTGTATTCAATATTTAATGGTGAAATATTGGATATAAATGACTCTTTATCTGATAATTACGAACAATTGTTTAGTAATGATAAGAGTAGTAATTGGTTATATAGAATGTATTTAAGTTCTAGAGATGAATTGGAGGATGAATTAATTTCTGAAGATGATTATGAAGAATATCTCGGGGAAATTTAAATGCTAAAAATTGCTGATATAACAAAATTTACTTTACAAGACTATCCAAACCATACGGCTTGGGGGATTTGGATAGAAAATTGTAATATGCGATGTAAATATTGTCATAATGCTGAATTTGTGAATGTAAAAAGTAACTCTGAATATTTTTCAGAAGAACAAATTTTAAATTTTTTACAAAAAAGAATAGGACTTTTTGATGGAGTTGTATTTTCTGGTGGTGAATGTACTCTCTCAAAAGATTTAGAATTACTTATTAAAAAAGTTAAAGATTTAGGTTTTAAAGTAAAAATAGATACTAATGGATTAAATTTTGATATAGTAAACAATCTTGTTAAAAATAGCTTAGTTGATTATATTGCACTAGATTTTAAGGCTCCAAAAATTAAGTTTGAATTTGTAACTCAAATAGATAATAAATTCTATGATATTTTTGAAAAAACACTGAAATATTTAATAGAAAGTAATAATCAAAATTTGATTGATCTAGAAATAAGAACTACGGTTCATACTGATTTACTAGAGGAATACGATATTAATAATATTATTGATATTTTGGATAATTTAAATTATAAACAAATTTATTATATTCAAAATTTTAGAAATGATAGTAAAGAAATTTTAACTAATTTAGGTAATCAAAGTCGTTTATTGGATAAAAATATGATTAAAAATCCCAAAACTTTTAAAGTAGATTATAGAAATTTTTTTTAATTAATAATTTTAATTGAATTAACTTTAATTTTTTTTTAAAATATTGAAGGAATTATGTTAGTTTTGATTTTGTTTTTAATATATTTTTTATAGCTAAATACTAATGAATAAAAATTAAGAATTAATATTAAATATTAGACCTTTTACATAAAACTATATTTAAATATCAATAATATTTGAATATTTTTAAATTTATTTATTTTTATGATTATTTACAACTAACTTGAAAAAAATATTTTTAAATATAATTTAATATAAAATAATAAAATCAAAATATGAAAATAAGCGAACTAATCAACAAAAGAGTTTTAATTTGGGGTTATGGATTAGAAGGCAAATCTGCAGCTAATTTACTAATAAAAAAAGGTATAAAAAATAAAATTTTAGTTGCTACTTCAAACGAAATAAATATTAAAGATGATAATATTGAATTTATTTTAGAAAATGATATTTTAAATCATATTGATAAAATTGATATTGTTATAAAATCATCGGGTGTTTCTTCCTACAAAAAAGAAATAGAAATTTTAAGAAAAAATAATATTATAGTTACAACAATTTTAAACATTCTTCTTGCAGAAATGGAAAAACACAAAAACACTAAAACAATTGGAATTACAGGGACAAAAGGAAAAAGTACAACAGCTTCCATTTGTAATCATATTTTACAAAATTTGGGTTATAAATCTATTTTACTCGGAAATATTGGAATTTCATTTTTAGATGTAATTGATAATATTGATAACTATGACTATCTAGTTTTAGAATTATCAAGTTATCAATGTAAAGAATTGAATTTTTATCTAGATTATTCAATAATTTTAAACCTTTTTCCAGAACATATAGATTGGCATTTAAATCATGAGAATTATTTTAAAGATAAATTAAATATTGTTAAATATGCAAAAAATCCAATAATCAATGTTAATGATAATACTATAAATAAATATTTAATAGAAAAAAAAGAAAATTATTCATATTTTAATACAATAAATGGTTTTTATGTAGAAAAAAACTACATATTTGATAATAATAAAGAAATTTTTAATATTAATTCTATAGATAATATAAAAGGTAATCACATTTTTGGAAATATTTGTGCTATTTTAGAATTTTTAAAAAAGGAGAATATAAATATTTTAAATGCTTTAAATACATTAAAAACATTTAAAACTTTAAAACATAGATTAGAAGTTTTTTACAATAATAAAGAAACAAATACAATATTTATAGATGATAGTATATCAACAATACCAGAAGCTACAATTGAAGCTTTAAAAACATTTGAAAATAATGAAATATTTTTAATCTTGGGTGGTTTTGATAGAGAACAAAATTATAACAATTTGGTTGATTTTATTAATAATAAATCAAGTGTAAAAAAAGTGTTTTTATTAGGACAAACAGGTAAAAGATTGGAAAAATTATTTGAGAATAATAATAAAAATATTGAAATTAAATACTTTGAAAACCTAGAAGAATTAGTAAAATCAATAAAATCTAATAATTTAACTAATACAGCAGTTTTGTTATCTCCTGCATCTCCTAGTTATGGTATGTTTAAGAATTTTGAAGAAAGAGGAGATAAATTTCAAAATTTGATAAAATAAAATTTTTATAAAAAATTGTGAATATTGAATATTTTTAAATTTATTTATTTTTATGATTATCTATCCTTTAAT
>CATOLK010000064.1 GCA_951801155.1 uncultured Rickettsiales bacterium
GGACCAGCTAGTTTAACTAGTACTATTTTAAAAAGTAAACCCCTAAAACTTGTAACTGTTGATTTAGATGAAAGATGTGAAGTTATAATAGAAAATGAAATAAAACCTTATTACAAAAACATTGATTTTATTTATGGAGATGCATTAAAAATTAACGAAAAAGAAATTTTCAAGAATAAATATAAAATAATTTCAAATTTACCATACAATATAGGAACAACTTTATTATTTAAATGGTTGGAAAATATCAATAATATTGAAGATATGACACTTTTACTACAAAAAGAAGTGGTAGATAGAATAATCGCAAAACCAAAAACTAAAGACTATGGTCGTTTAAGTATTTTATGTCAATACTTATGTAATGTAAAAAAGTGTTTTGATATACAGCCTACAGCTTTTTTCCCACATCCTAAAGTTGTATCTAGTGTTGTAAGCTTAAAACCAAAATTAGATGTTGATTTAACAAAAGTTAAAAAATTATCTGAAATATGTAGAATATTATTTAATCAAAGACGAAAAACTATTTTAAATAACCTGAATATTACAATAAAAAATTCTGAAAAATGTAGAGAAATATTAGAAAAATCTAATTTAGATCCAAAAATCAGAGCAGAAGAACTAGAAATTAAAGATATTTTAACATTAAATGAAAATATTAATCTAGCCTTAACAATATCTTAATATTTAGTTTAATATTCTTTGTTAAAAAAATTATCTCTATATTATTGGTAAACATGTAATTTTTTATTTAGAAGAGATCTGATATATAAAACCCAAAAATAATTTCCTTAGTTAAAGATCAAACTAAGGAAATTAAATAAGTACTTTTTGTAAAAAATTAAATTATTAAATTAAAAACCAGAATTTAAATTTATACCAAAACTATTATCGATTCTACTACCTTCAGTTTTAGATAAATTATAATTTAAACCAAAATTTACATTATTAAATATTGATATATTTGTTGTTAAGCCAAAACCTAAAATATCATTATCTACCAATTTATCTCTATTGTTTATTTTAGCTTTATTTTCACTTAAAGCTTTATTATAAGATATACTAGCTCCAAAATTTAATTTTACATTATTTTCAAGGTATAAATCTTTAAATGCTAAAAAAACACTTGGTACTAAACTAACAAAAGTATTATTTTTACTACCAAAATTCTTACTGTAATCTTCAACATTCAAATTTCTTTTTTCTGTATTCATGAACATAGTATTTATATTAACTTTTGTAGATAGTTTTAAAAATTGATTCATAAACAAATCAGTACCAAAACCAGTTTGTAAAGCTATTTGATGCGAATTAAATCTATCTGAATTGTAAAAATAACTCAAATCATTGTTATTTATAAAATAATTTTGCTTATTCTTTGAAAAACTATAAATTAATTTTATATTAGCAAACAAATTATTGGTATTATTATCGATAAAATAATGTTTTAAACCAACACCAGCAGAAAAACTTTTTGAATCCAAATCAGAATTTACTCTTTTATCATCAACTGAAATTTCACTGTCTTTTGTATCTATATTGTTATAGGATAATATAAAAGTAAAATTATTAAAATCTACTCCTCTTATAGCAGTAAATCTTGTTATATTACTCTTAAAGTCTAGAGATTTGTTTCTATTTAGTGATTCATTACTAAAACTAAACTTAAAATTATTTACATTTGGATAACTATATACTAAATCATTATCATCTATTTCTCTAAACAAACTCAAATTTAAACTTTTATTTGTTGTATATAATATTTTGTTTGTATCGTCAATAATTTTATTTAGCATAAGTACTTTATCAACATTAAAAATAGGATCTGGATTAGGACTAGAAATAGGACTAATAAGACTAGGATTATTCATATAAAAATATTGTTCTTTTTCATTAAGAGTCATTTCTGATAAATTTTTATCTACAGCTCCTAATAATGATTCATAATCTTTAAATAAAAAATTTGTAAATTCTTCTTCGTTTGATATAATATCTTCTCTTAATTTAGTATATGTTTCATTGTCTATTTTACTTGTTTCATTTAATTTATCTAACACTTCTTTAGTTTTATAAATTCTATCTTCTACAAGTTTAACACGGTTAGAATTATTTTCTTTAATTTTAGAATTTAAATCATCAATCATTTTTGCTAAAATATTAAACTCTTTTAGTTTATTATTATAAATTTCCGTTACATTCTTCATTTTAGCTTGAGCTTCAGGAATTTTACTATCCATTAAATTGTTTAATTGTTTTTCCAAATCAGTAACGGTTTTGTTATAATTTTTTTCTTTTAATTTTAGCCCTTCAATTGATTCGTTGTATTCTTTTTGTTGTTTTTCAAAATTATCTCTTGCAGCCTCTATATCTGAAACTAATTCGATTTTATCTTTAATTGATTTTACATATTTTTCTATTTCTTTTTTTTCCGAATACTTTTTTTCGTAAGAACCAATTTCATCTACTATTTTGGTAAAACTATCATTAAAAACATTAACACTTTCATTTATTTTTTTAATATCTTCAGAACATTCGTCGTAATACTTTACATTGAAATTGTAAATTTCTTCTTTTCTTACTGAAACAAGCTCTTTTGTTTTTCTTGCTGTTTCACTAATATATGGAAAGAAAGGAAATTTTCTCAAGAGAGCCTCCATTTTTCGTATCTCTGTAAGATTATCTAATTGTTGCCTTCTTAATTCAGCTGAACTTAATCTTAAATTGATATTATCGTTCATATCTTTTATACTTTTTTTCATTGAAACAATAGTATTTTTTGTTTCATTGATACCTTCGTTTAACTTAGTTAAGTTAACCTCACTCGCATAAGCAAAACCAAGAGTATTACTAAAAACACTCATAAAGATAATACTTTTTAAAAAATTTTTTAACATATTCTATAATGTTACATTAACTTAGCTGGAGTATAAAATTGTATATTTCATAAAACAATTAAATAACAATATTGTGCTAAAATATATAATATTATTTGATTTTTTTTATAATTTTTATATATTTGTATATATTATGTTTTAATTATATCTTTTTATTTTTGATTTTGTCATTTTGACATTAATATAATTTTTTAATCTAAAATTTTCCTTGTTTATGTTTATTTTATTGATTTTTAAAATCATAACAATAATATATTATATTAATAATAATTATTGAGAGATATATATGAAAAGAGCAGTAGAATTAGCTTTATTTATGAGTGACAATGATATTAAAATAAGTACCGATAAAAAAGAGGATGCTAACTATATATTTGAATGTGCACGAAAATTACATGAGGAAGGTAATAGACGAGAAGCAGCGAAATATTATAAGAATGCAGCAGATAAAGGACATGTTGGTGCTATGAATATGTATGCTTTAATATTGGGATTTAAAGGGAAAAATAAGTGGGGAGTCAAACGAAATATGCAAAAAGCAGCAGAATATTATAAAAAAGCAGCAGATAAAAAAAATGCTTTTGCTATGTGTAGATACGGTTTAATGTTAGAGGAAGGAATAGGAGTTGAGAAAAATGAGAAATTGGCAGCTAAATATTATAAAGAAGCAGCTGATAAAGGATATGCTGAGGCTATGAATAATTATGCTTTAGTGTTAAAAGATAGGGGATATATTAAATCGGCAGTGAAATATTTTAAAAAAGCTGCTGATAAGGGAAATGCTGATGCTATGTATAATTATGGTTTAGTGTTAGATAATGGAATAGGAGGAATTGAGAAAAATAATGAATTGGCAGCTGAATATTATAAAAAAGCGGCAGATAATGGAATTGTTGGTGCTATGAATAATTATGGTTTAATGTTGAAAAATGGAAGAGGAGTTAAACAAAATGTTGAATTGGCAGATTTATATATTGGGTTGGCAGAAGCTATAAATTCAGAAAAAAATAATGATATTGTTGAATTAAAAAATAAAATTAAAAGTATAGAAGAAAGTGAAGAAATATCAAATTATTTGGAAGAATTAAAAAAAGATAATGAAAATAATGAGGAAAATGTTGAAAATGAAATTAAACTAGAACCGGAAAAAATTGATTCCTCTACCTCTATTACAAAAGAAGAAGGAGATAAAATAGAAAAAGACCCCACTAATATTCCAGAAACAAAAATAAATAACACTAAATCAGAACCACCCGAATCAAAAATAATTACACCAGCAGAAGGTGTTGAAACTAAAGTAAAAATTGAATTGGATCCATCTTCTATATCATTACAAAATATAAATCATTCTATCTCTATTTCAAAAGAAGAAGAGAAAAAAAATAGCAAAAAAAATAAGAAACATATTAAAAAAGGGGAAGAAAAAGAAGTTTCTATAAATAAAGAAAAAAATAATACAAATAATAATTTAGATACCGACGAAATAAAAACGGAATCCGAAAAAAAATTCTTAAATGATAATAAAAATAAAACTTCCCCTGACGAACAAAAAGAAATAGACTTACCAAAAAATAATAAAAAACAAACACATAATTTTATTCCAATAAAACCAATATCGCCACAATCAAATAGTACAACAAATATAAACTTAAAGCAAACTAAAACGATTACATCATTGTCAAAAAATCAAACAATATTAAAAAACTCAAAAGAATCAGTTGATTTAGAACAACAAAATAATCAACTAAAGTTGGATAGTCAAATAAAAGCATCTAATTCAGTAGTTAAACCAGATAATTTACTAACAAAAAAAATAAATTCCAGTCTTGATAATACAAAAACAGTTATTGATAAATCAGTAACTCTACAACCAAACAATCTAGTAAATTTTGGTACTTTTCCAACATCTTCTTCTGAATCAGAAGAAATAACGGAACCGGAAATGATTTTAAACCTCTATAGCTTATATAAAGCTATTGGTAATAGAAGTTATGATTCAAAAAATAAAGATAGCGAAGATAATAAAAAAGAAGGTTTAATTGTAGCTCATCTGTTAAATGCTAGAGGAAATGGAACAGATGCAGTTGATGGTTTGATCCCAACTTTGAATAGATTGAGCAATAGGTTTGCAAATAATATAGAAGAAACAATAAATAAAGATAATAATTCTGAACCTATCTTTATTTCAAACTTAATTTATTCTTATCTAGATAATGGTAATTTTAATAAAAAAAATAGTTATAATTTTGATAAATTAACAACCATAATAGAAAATTATAAAAATAATTTTAATAAAGTAAAAGATGATAAAGAAAAAGAAAATATACTTAAAGAAAATCTAAAAAATGAAATAGGTGGATTTTTAGATTCTGAATTTATTAAAGGTATTAATGGTAAAAGTAAAGACAATAGTTTTCTAAAAAGTTTTTATACTAACTTAGAGAATGGAAGAAGCTATCTATTAACTGAAGCTAAAGAAAATAATAATATATTCTCTATTCCTGTCAACAAACAATCTAATTATATATTAATAAATGAAAATGTATTAGATAATAATATTAAAAATACCATAAGTACTGTTAATGCTAATGACATTAAAACAAATAAAGAAATTAACGGTAAAAATAATGTTGAAAACAAAGATTTTGAAGCCTATAGAGAAGCTATAATACATACTGAAAGAGTCAGAAATCAAATTATTAATACGACAATCAAAGATAGCAATAATTGCATTAAAGTAAAAGATGAAGATATTAAAATTAGAATAAATAATAAAAAAGATAAATATCTTATTGAAGATATAAATTTTGATAAGATAGACCCAAATAATATTCAAAATACAAACAAATCAACAGTAAGTAAGAAATATCCTGAAGATTTCAGTGAAGAATATCATGAAATGATTGCTAAAGTAGATAACTATATAGATATAAAGAACTTTACTCAGAATAGAGTAAATTTATCTGACAATAATTCTATAACAGAAGAACAGAAAACTTCTCTTAAGGATGTATATGGCATAAAAGATAATAATGATATAGAAATTGAAGTTCTTAATTTTGATGGAGTAGAGGTAATGATACCATCTGATATGCTTGATTTTGTAGAATTGAATAACGGTATAGGAAGAGATAGAGGTCTTTTACCTGCTATATTGGAACATATGAAAAAAGCTGCAGTTATTGGTGGTGGAGATCCAAGTAAAATAAATAAGCTTATTGTTGTTAAAGGAAAGAATTTAGATCAACTAAATAACGATCTTGAAAATATACAAACTAAAACCCATGAAGAACAAGAAAAAATAAAAACACTAGTGGATATTTTTTGTAAAAGTCTTGGTTCAGTTACAAATACAGAAAAAAAGAATTTAAATGGGAAAAATATTCAAAAAAAATTAGGAACATTTAAAAAAGAAGATATTAATGGAATAATAAGTGAGTGTTTAGGAAGTACTATTAAAACAGAAATATTGACTAACTATTGTCGAAGTGTTAATATAATTAAATATTAAATCTTATACATAAAAAATTTTCAAATTAAAAAGTAAAATTATGATTATTTAATGATTTTTTATATTCCAATAGTTTTAAATATTCTATCCCCATTTCTAAAATTCTAACAGCTTCTCTATTTTTTTCCTCAATCATTTCAAAATTACTATTTATAACACCAGCAATATTTTGTAATATTATTTTTATATTATCATTGTTAATATTTTTCAATCCTTCTCCAACAATCTCAATTTTTTTATTTTTTTTAAAATAAGTTTCTATCTGTGCTTTTTGCGATTGAATATGTGGTTGATTTGTAACAAACACAATGTTTTGATTTAATATAGGATATTTTTCAAATAAAGTTTTTACAGTATCAACCGTATTTGCTCTTTTATAACTTACATTAAA
>CATOLK010000065.1 GCA_951801155.1 uncultured Rickettsiales bacterium
TATAATATAAAAAACTTTTAAAATATTTTTCTATATTTAACTTTGTTTATATTCTCTGGATTCCACATTAAGATTTTCTAGTAAGACAAGTTTACAAGAAAATCTAATTTGGAATGACGTAAATAACGGAAAATTAAAGAACAAACAATTATAAAAATAAATAATTTTAAAATACGAATAATACTCTATTTGATGTGTAAATAGACAGTGTCATTTAATGTGAAGCTATAACTAAAAAGTTTATAAATATTATTTTATAGTTATAACATTAACTGTTTGTCTTATAAATCATTATAAAAAAGTATAAAAAATAATGTGAGTTTTTCCTAAAAATACTAAATAAGTAAAAAAATTTAATTATTGAAATATAAAAAATTATTTATTATTATAAAGTATATTTACAGGTTTTTTAGGAGACAAATGGAAGATTTATTACAAATAAATAGTATTATTAAGAATACTTCGAATGCTTTTGAAACAAATAATTTCGAATATAATGACGACGAAAACTATATTGATAGTTACATAGAAAAATATAAATTATCAACACCAGAAGAATTTAAAGAAGCAAAAGAACAATATTTAAAGCTTAAATTATTTAAAAATGAAGTGGAAAAAATCGAAAAAGATAAAAATAGTTTAAGAAAGTTATTTGAAGATATAGTTCGTAATGATTATTATGAAATAGCTAATTTTTTAGTTGAAAAAACAGATATAGATGTTTCTGAATTATTGGATTTATTTTTTGAACAAAAATCAATTGATAAAATAAAAGAATTATTATTATCTAAATCGTATGATGAAAAAAATATTGGTTTTGATATTTTACTAAATTGCATAGAAAAAAATAAAAATTTAAATTTAATAAAAAATTTAATTAATTTTGCTGAACCAAAAAATGATTTATATAATTTATATAAATCTAAATATTTTAATAAATGTCCAAATTCTATTGATTTTCTGATAGAAAAAGCGTTGTCTATTAATCATGAACAAAAACAGAAAGCACGACTAATAGATTTAATTAAAAATTCTATAGAAAATTCTAATTTAGAATTATTTGAAAAATTATTAAATAAAGAAAGATCAATTAATATTTTAGATTTTAATGAAATCGTTAATGCTGTTTTTGAAAATGAAAATATAGATATAATTAATATATTTTTAAAAAATAATCCAACTCTAAGATTGGAATCTTTAGAAAAAAAGTACGAACTATTTTTATTAGAGTATTTTTCTAAAAATAATTCCCCGGAAGAATTAAAGAATAGAGTTATTTCTGAAATACTTAAAGAAAAATATATATTTGAAGATACAAATTCATTTTTTCATATGATCTATTCTGGGCAGGGAGAGAAGCAAATTAAACTTGATAAAATTTTTGAATATGATAAAAAAACAAAAAAAATAACGGAAATTGATAAAGGTTATAGTAAATATTATGAATATACAAAAAATGAATTATTATATGAAATAAAATATTTAGAAAATGGTGAAAAAAAAATTATTTATTATGAAAAGGGAAGTAATGGTACTAAAGAATTAATAACTGCAACAATAGGCACAAATAATGAAATTGTATTCGATACCAAAAATATAAATTATGATTTAGAAACATTTCAAAATAAAGTTAATGAAATTCTTGAGGCTAATTATGAAGGTATTGATTTTTTTGATTATCCTCTTTCATATTTAACATATGTTCCTTTGCAACTGCAACAAAATAAAAATAATAAGGATAATATTATATTTATAGTAGATTGTGATAATATAGATACTATAAAAAATATTATTAATAATAGTTTAGAAAAAGATGAATATAAAAATAAAACAATTATTTGTGATTTTGGCTATAATGGTCATAATGTCCAAATAATTGTATATAATGGAAAAGCAACAATAATAAATACTTTAGATAGTAAAAACAAAAAGAATTGGCTTGTCGCAGAAAAAATTCAAGCTAGATTTGATAAAAAAATAGATATAAAAGAGATTGCTATCGTACAACAAAAAAAAACTAATTGCGTTGAAGCATCAAAATTAAATACTATTGTTCTAGCTATGCAATTTTCTAATGATTTCGAAAATTTCTCAGAATTAAATGAAAGATTAAATAAGTTAGAAGATCTTATTGAAAAAATGGATAAATTATCAGAAGAAAAAAATTTAACAAAAGAAGAAATAGCTAAAAAACAAATAGATTATATAAATAAAAATTTAACCGATGATGAATATACTAAACATTTTAAATTATTAATGACCATCTCAAATTCGAATCAACAATTAATTAATAAAAGTCAGCATTTTGTGGATTTACAAGTAAAATTTAGAAAATTTAAAAATAATTTTATAAAAGCAAAATGTGATATAGAATTATCAGAAAATGATAAAGAATTTATGAATAGTATTGTAAAAAATCTTTCTTCTTTTTTTAGGAATATTTTAAAAAATAGTTCTTACGATGAAATTATCGATTTTTTTTACAAAAATGAAATATATTATGAAATAAACAATAAAAATTATAATTATACAAATCCAATAAATGGAGAAAATTATGAAATAAATCAAAAAATGCAATTTTTTTTAATATCCATAAAGTTAGGAAATATTTGGTATATAAATGATTATATAAAAGCATTAGAAGAATATGCGAGAAATGATATAGATTTTATTAAAAAAAATATAAAAAACATAATAGAAACAAATTTTGAATTAAAAAATGATTTATACGCAAAGGAAGTTGTTAAAATATTTAACAAAAAAATTAAAGAAATAGATTTAAAAAATAGTAAAATATTAATTTCAGATTTTGAAATACCTTTTATAAAAGAATTTTTGAAAAAAAGTAGAGGCCAAGATATCAAAGAAAGAACTTTAGATTATTCATATGATGATAGAGAACAAAATAAAATATATCCACATACTTATAATGAACAAGAAATTATTCTAAATCACAAAACACAATGTTGGTTAACAGCTATAAAATACTGTTCAATAAAAGAAGAATTTAAAAATAATAATCAATTATTAGATCAATATATTGATAGTTTTATGATAAAGCTCGTGGATTTTATAGGTAAAGAAAATAAAAAACAACTTAAAGAAACTTTAGAAATCATAAAAGGTGAAAATTTTGAAATCCAGGCAAAATCTGGAAATATTTATGCAAAAGAAATAGTTGATAGATTTAATAAAGAAATAGAAAGAATAGATTTAGAAGAAAAGTTTATAAACTTTAATAAAAATAAAACTAGATTAAAAAATAAAACATTTATACAAATAGAAAATAATAAAAGTAATAAAAAAACAATAGATTATATCAATAAATTAATTGAAAATTATAATCATAAAAATGATGAAATAAAATTGAAATCAATCGATCTAGATTTTACATCAAAATCCATTAAAAAAGATAAAGAATATACATATATTAAAGAAGAAGATTTTAATTTTTTAATCAATAAATTGGATTTAGACAAACAAACAACCCTAAATTTACAATAATTGTAAATATCCTGCATAAAAAACCATTTATTTTAAAATTTTTCTCAATTCACTATAATTTGGAAGAATTTTTTCAACATAATTCCAAAAATCTTTTGAGTGATTTTTATATATAGTATGACTTAATTCATGAACTATCAAATAATCTATTACTTTCATTGGTTTTTCAATAACTTTTATATTAAAATTTAAATTATTATTGTAACTACAACTTCCCCATCTTGTTTTTTGATTTTTAAAGCTTATTTTATTTCTTTCAAAAGAAAAATTAAATTTATAATTT
Organism: uncultured Rickettsiales bacterium; assembly: GCA_951801155.1. Classification (GTDB taxonomy): domain Bacteria; phylum Pseudomonadota; class Alphaproteobacteria; order Rickettsiales; family UBA1997; genus CATOJU01. Next base: position 3,788 of record CATOLK010000065.1, read on the forward strand.
TCAATAAAAAATCTTATTCTTTCTTTTATTATTTTTTCTATTTCTAATTTTTGCCAATTCTTTATTACCTTATCTAAATCAAAATCTTTATTTTTAGGTCTATATATTAAAAAATTCTCTCCTTCAATTTTACATACTGGATTTTTTAAAAGTCCATTTTCAAATTGTTTAATATAAAACCTTTTGCCTAAATAATAAATATATTCAGTATTTTTACCATTTTCAATTTTATTTTTTAGAAAATTTGCATATTTATTAAAACAATTTTCAATTTCACTATTAGTAACATTTTTTGGAGCAGAAATAACAATTTTATTATCTATAATCCCAATTGATATGGATTTTTTTCTATTTTTTGATCTTTTTAAGATATATTCTTTATTCATTTGATTTAATTTACAAAATTACAAAAATAGCTATAAAATTATTATAAATTTTATAGCTTTAGCAAAAAATTATCTATTTTTTAACTCTTTTTTTACTTTATTGATAATATTATCTCTTTTTAATTTTGATAAATAATCTATATAAACTACACCATTTAAATGGTCAATTTCATGTTGTAAACATATTGCTAAAAGCCCGTCGGTTTCGATTATCTGCTTTTTTCCTGATTTATCAAGATATTCTACTTTAACTGCCTTTGATCTTTCAACTTCAGCTCTTACATTATTACCAGGAATAGATAAGCAACCCTCTTCGCCTTTAACTTTTTCATCAGATTTCCATAAAATTTTTGGATTTATTAAGAATATAGGATTTTTTTCATTATTTTCTTGTAAATCTATAACTACTAATTTTTTATTTAATCCAATTTGATTTCCTGCCAATCCTATTCCTCTATTATTATACATAGTTTCTAACATTTTATCTAATGTAGAAATTATATTTTCGTCAATATCAAGAACATCCTCACATTTTGTTCTTAAAATTTCTACATCCTCTACTATATTTGTAACTCTCAAACTACTTTTTATTTTATTAATAATAGAATTTTTTTCTTCATCCTTTAAATAATCTATAAATAATTTTCCATCTAAATAATCCAGTTCATGTTGTATACAAACAGATAAAAGTCCATTAGCTTCAAGAATTTTTTCATTAAAATCTTTATCAAAATATTTAACTTTTATATTTTTATATCTAGGAACTAAACTTTTTACATTATCCAAAGATATACTAGCTTCTTCACCTTCACTAATCTCTTCAGAATGTTCTATAAGTTCTGGATTTATTAAAGTTATTGGTCTTTTTATATTATTTTCTTGTAAATCTACAATTATAATTCTTTTTGGGACTCCTATCATTAATGCAGCTAATCCTATAGCATTATTGCTATATAAAACACCATACATGCTATCAATTAGTTGCAAAATCTCTTCATCAATTTTCTCAACTTTTTCACTTTTCTGTCTGAAAAAATTCAAGCTTTTTTCATCATAAATTTTTTTTAAATTATATTTTGCCATATTAATTTTCCTAATTTTAATTATTAACCTTCTATTTTTTCTCTTATTTCATCTGGAATTTCAAAATTTCCTACAACCTGTTGAACATCATCATCATCTTCTAATTTTTCAACTAATTTTAATATTTTTTCCGCTTTTTCTATATCATCAATCAAAATTGTATTTTGTGGTTTCCAAGTAATTTTCGCCTCATCAGGTTCACCTAATTCTTTTATTAAAGTATCCCTAACTGCTGTAAAATTACTAGGATTTGTTATTATTTCATGCCATTCTTCACTACTTTCAACATTATCTGCACCAGCTTCAATAGCTAATTCGAAAATTTTATCTTCTGTCGCTTTACTACCTTCATAACCTATTAAACCAACTTTATCAAACATATAAGAAACACTTCCAGTTTCACCAAGAGCCCCACCTCCTTTTGTAAAATAAGATCTTACATTTGATGCCGTTCTATTTTTATTATCTGTTAAAGCTTCAACTATTAAAGCTATAGATCCAGGAGCATAGCCCTCATATCTTATTTCTTCATAATTTTCTGCATCTGCTGAACTTGATGCTCTTTTAATAGCAGCCTCAATTTTATCTTTTGGCATATTTTCAGATTTTGCTAAAATTATTGCATTTCTTAAAGTTGGGTTAAAATCTGGATTTGGATCTCCCATTTTTACTGCTACTGCAATTATTCTTTGTATTTTTGTGAACATTTTAGATCTTTTAGCATCTGCAATACCTTTTTGGTGTTTTGTTGTTGCCCATTTTGAATGTCCTGACATTATTTCCTTTTTTATTGTTAATTAATGTTTAGAATTTAAAACTTTTTTTTAAAAAATAAAGTGTTTTTTATTTATAAAAATTCAAATATTTTAGTAATTTTAAAATTACACAATAATTTGATTTTGATTTTATTTTTTAAAATAATATTTTTGATATTTTTTATAAAATTAAAATATATCCAATTAAATTAAGTTAAAACTTATTTATGACAATTGTTATATTAATTAATAGATATTAGATTTTATGCATAAAAAATTACATGTTTATCAATAGTATTAAAGATAATTAAAAAAATTATAAAAATATAATTTTTCACAAAAAACAAATCTTATTTTAAAATACTTCAATTTTTTATATTAGACCTCCTGCATAAAACTATTCTTATTTTCTATATATATATATATATATATATATTTAATAATTTTTATTTTTATATCTTTTTTTTATTAAATTTGTTATTTCTTTGATTTTCCGTTATTTACGTCATTCCAGATTAGAATTTCTTGATAAACTTGT
>CATOLK010000066.1 GCA_951801155.1 uncultured Rickettsiales bacterium
AATATAAAAGTAAAAATGAGGAAAGTTTTTCCCAAATGATATGAACCAGTACAATACAATTTTCCTTCTTTACTTTTAAAAATTAAACATTATTATTATTTTTAATAAATAATATGAAAATATGATGGCGAAGATAGTAAAAATATTATTTTATATAATTATTGGTCTATTTATTCTATATTTAGGAACATTATTTGTGTTAAAAAATTCATTTAATACAAATGCATTGAAAAAGCGAATAAATAGAGATATAATCGAAAAAATATCAGAATACAATAAACATCATATGTTTGAAGACAAAGAAATAAAATTTTTCGTAAATGGTAATATCTCACTAACAATATTTCCGAAGTTAAAATTAGTTATAAATAATGTTGTTATAGAAAATGTACAATATAGAGATATATTAACGCATATAAATATAAGAAAAATAGAAGTAAAACTTAATTTTAATAAATTTTTCAGTAAAAAACTTGAATTTGAAGATATTTTCATTAATGGTGCAACTCTATTAATAGAAAACAATAAATTACCTGATTTTTACATGACAAAAAAAACAATTAAAAAAATAGTAAAATTAGATGATAATGAAGTATATGGGGTAAAAGATAAATTAAAAAATATCCTAATGGGAGATGAAATTGAAAAGGTTGAAGAAGGTTATAGAGAAATTGAAATAGAGGAAGATGCAAGAATAGATTTAGATAATGAAAAAGTTAAATTAATGTTGGTTGATTTATTTAAAACTATAAATAATCAAGAGTTTACTTTTGAAAAAAATACAAAAATAAACTTTTCTAATTCCTTAATTAATATAATAAAAAAAGGAGATATTCAAAAAGAGTTTAAAAATATAAATGGTAATTTAAATATTAATTCAAAATCCAAAGAATTAAAATTAAGATTGAACTTTTTGTTAAATAATATCGATGGGACAATAAATATAAAAACCAAAGAAAAATATGATAATTTTAAAACCGAATTAGAAATGATAAATAGTCAAAATGATAAAATAAATATTAATTTTGATGGTAATAATTTATTAACGAATAGTGTAGATAAAATAAATGGTAATTTTAAAACTTCCATTAATATTAGTAATTTTAATAATTTTATTCAATGGCTTTTACCGGTAGATTCTCCATTTTATTATAGATTTGATTATAAAAAAGCCATTGAATATTCAAGTAATATTAAAAAAACCGGAAATAGTTTTGTTTTTAGCGATTTAAAAATAAAAGCTGATGATATTAATATAAATGGTAATGTTTATATGGAAGACGATAATAAAATTGAATTAAATGTTGAAAATATTAATTTTGATCAATTCATATTAAATGTTACAAAATCAACAAATAATATAGGTGCTAATGATATTTTAATTTTCAAACATAATAATTTAGAAGATCTAGTAAAAAATATACCTCAAAAAGATAAATTTATTGATAATACAACAATTAAAATTAATATAAAAAAACTTACAAAAAATAATAAAATTTTAAAAGATTCTATATTGGATTTTGAAATTATAAAAAATAATTTTAAAATTAATAATGTAAAATTAGATTTTAGTGATTTTATTGTTGAGATAAATAATCAACAAAATATCGATAATTATTATTACAATAATTTAGAAATAAAAGGTAGTAATTTTAACGATATAGCAAAAATATTTAATGCAGAAAATATTATAAAAATTGACAATTTTGATTTACAGTCAAATATTTTTGTTTATAACAATACTATTTATTTATATGATGTAATAATAAAAGATGGTGAAAAAGTAAATATTAATGGTTCTCTTGAATATTCTTTTGATGAAAAAGAAAAATATTTAGCAAGTAAAATTACTATTGATAGTTTAGGTATTGTATTAGAGAAAAATGAAGTAAAAACTTTGAAGGAAAAATTTTTATGGTTAAATAATTTTACAAACGAAGTATTTCTAGATTTAACTATTAACAATTTATCTTTTAATGAATATAAAAATATATTTTTCGATTCAAAAATTCAGTATTCTACAGGTTTTATAAATTTATATCATATTAAAGATATTAGATTAGAAAATATAGAAAGTATAAAAGGTAATATTTTATTGACTGTAAATGAAAAATTTCCAAGAATTGATGTAAATTTATTTATAGATAAAATGAGTAAAGAAATTGATATGTTAAGCAATATTTTCGATGTAGAAAGATATAAAAATATTATCTTAAATACAGAAATAGATAAAAAAGCTCAAGAAAAATATTGGATAAATAAACTCTTTAAATCCCCTACTTGGAATGAAATTAATGGTGATATTATTTTAAAGTTTAGAGATTTAAAAATAAATAACAGTATATTTTCTAATGTTGATTTAAATAGTAAAATAGAAGATGGATTGATATCTATAAATAAATTGAACCTTATAGGTTTAGGTGGCTCTACTGATTTAAGAGGAACGATAGATTTAAAAATAAACAAAACTTTTAACCTAATTTTGACAGAAACTATATATAATATTGAAGAAATTTTTAAATTACTTTTTCCTAATTACGAACAAGATATTCTAACTGGAACTATTGGTGTTGGTGGAATATTTAAGGCGACTGGTTTTAATAGTTCTGTTTTTTTATCCTCTATGAATTTACAAGCAAAATTTGTAGGACAAAATTTATTTATAAAAAAATTAGGTTTAGAAGGCTTAAGAGCTAAATTAGGTGAAGTTTATACAAATGAAGAATTATTAAATAATTTTAATTCTAAGGAATATTTATTAAACGATACTGGTACTTTATTTAATGAATTTAATGGTTCATTAGTTGTAACAAAAGGTATTAGCAATTTAATTTTAGAAGCAAAAGGAAAAAATTTATCTAATAAGTTAACTTCAAAAATAGATAATTCTTCAAATAATCTTATCGTGGATATGATAAACACATCAGTGTTAATGATTAAAGTTGGAAAGAATATGATACCATTATATACTACAATAAGTTTTAAAGAAGACTTTAATAATAAAGCAAAATTAATTGTAAATACTAGTCAAATTGATGAGTATTTAGAAAAAATAAAACAAAAAGATAGTGAATAATAAAATTTTATCCTAAAATTTAGGTTTTTTTAGTTTATTTTTTTTGTTTAGAAAATCTCAATACTTTTGGTTCTTGGATGTTAATTTTTCAGTTGATATTAAAACAAAAAACCAAAAAAAATATAATTTTCCACAAAATTCTAAATCTTACTTTAAAGCACTTTAAATTTTTAACATTTTTAATAACGGAAATATATTTTAATATATTTCCTATAAAAAATACTAAAAGTTATTGTCTTTTTGCAGTATTTGTTTTCTATGGAAAATTTTTATATAGGTGATCTAATATTTTTTAAATTAATAATTAGTTAAAAAACTCTGATCTTAAAATAATATTTTCTTAAAAAATAAAAATTATTAAAATAAAAGGAAAAAACACACGGTAAAAAGAAAATTATATTCAAATATTAATCATTGTTTAAAGGAGTTATAATCAAACCCTTAAATAGAGTATTGAAAAATGTATCTTCATTTCCACTTTCTATATCATTATTGTCAATAATTTTTCTATTCTTTACTTCTTTATAGGAATAATCTACTATTTCATCATTTTTATTAAAATGGACTATTAAAATTTTTTCATCATAAAGTTTTGGTTTAAAAATTTTAAAATTTTTTGTTATATACGAGTAATACAGCCAAGAACCATCTGGAAATTCAAAGCTTGGATAACCAAAATTATTTATTAAATCATTTTTTTTAAAATTATAAACATCAAAGTTTTCAACTTTTTCGATATTATTTCCAAAATAAAAACCTCTTTGTTTAGTTTCTAAACAAGATGTTAAAAAAAATAGTACTAAAATAATAAAATATTCCTTTTTAATCATAATTTTTACATTTAAATTTCCATAAAAGTAGGATTACATTTTTTATTTGTCAAACTATCAATAAAACAATAATTAATACAATTTATTTCTTTAACTTATATAAATTATTATTATAAACACAAACTATATCAGCCCCACTTCTTAAAGTAAATTGACTAGAAACTTGTTCAACTACAACATAATTCTCAACTATTCTATAATTAACTAACGCTTCATAACCAGTACTATCAACCATATATATTGCAGGCATTTCGTAATTATCTTCGCCAAATTCAAAATATGTAAATGTACTATCATCAAATACTTTTTTAGGTGCTATATTTTCGCTACCACTAAATTCATAATCGAAATTATAGGCATCCACATTTCTTAAATCTGGCAAATCACTTCTATGTCTTACTTGATTAAACATTACTATATTTTTATCATCAGCCTCTGGATACATAAATTTTATATAAAAAAGAACATCATCTTCCATAACAGAAGCTGCCTCAACAGCATCTAATTCGAAATGATAAGTTCTTTTATTCGTCATTATTGTCATATTCGTATTAGCATAATTTAATATAGGTTTTAGAAATAGTTTATTTTCCATAACAACGGTTTGCCAAGCACTTGTATCACCCATAGTTATAGTTTGAACAGTTTCTCCTTTTTCAAATTCTATATACGATTGTGACAAATAATGACCTATATATCTGTATACATCGTTAGGGTTATAAATATATGCTCTAAATCGTTTTTCAGCCCCTATAACTCTTGGTAATTGTACAGCTAAAGTTGGCTTTATTATAAATGTTAAAAATGCAAATAAAAATAAAACTTTCATCATTTAACCTCTTTTTTATTACTTTCAGTACTGCTATTTTCTGTATTATTATTTTTTAATTTAGTATTTTCTGTTTTATTGTCAATAGCTATTTTATTATTATCTTTATTTTCTTCAACGGCGTTATTACTACTATTTTTATTTATGTTTATATCTTCGTCATCATTTTTTGGAACCTTTGTCGTATCTATTATTTCATAATCAGTAACTATTAAAATTGGTTTTGTAAATTCTTTTTTTAAATTATTATAAGATATACTTTCATATTTGAAATCTAAAATAATTTTTCCCGTTGATATTTTTTGTTGTTTTATACCGTAATTAGTAAATATTATTTTATAAGACATTTCCGCTTCTGTTGGCATTTTTGAAAATAAATAATTTAAAAGTTTCTTCTTTTTGTCTTTCTCCTGTTTTTTTACAAATTTAAATGAATTTATTAAAATTTTTTGATCAACTTTTTTATTAAACATTTTAGATGATATTTGGTTAAAATCAGTTCTATATCTTTGATATAATTCATCGGTTGAATATAATTTAATTTTGGTAAGTTTTGTATTTAGATCTTCTATATTTCCTCGTTTATAATCATGATCGAATAAATTCCTTACATAATTTAATAAAAGAAATCTTAAAATAGCTTCATTGGAATTATAGGTAATATTTTCGGGTTTTAGTGGTGTTATTGTTGAAAAATAATTGACAGAATCTTTTTGCATAATTAATACTGGAAACTGTTCTTTTAACGGTTGTATGCTATCTATAGTTAGATATAAAAGAATACATATAAAAAAACTCATTATAGAAAGTACAATATAAAATGTTCTTTCAGATATAGCGTTCAAATATTTTAAACAATACCAATTTATAGCATCTTGAAAATATAATTTTTCGTCGTAAATCGATGCTACTATTTCTGAGTATTTATATTTTTTTTCTTCTTCTTTAGTCATTATAATAAAATATTTTTATAAAAAATACACATTTATGCAGATTTTATATTTGAAAAATATTTTATCAAGAAAAAATTTTAATTTGTACTGGTTCATATCATTTGGGAAAAACTTTCCTTATTTTTACTTTTATATTTATAAAAATATTCCTAGTTAATAGACGAAAGTGATATTTTATTATTATAATAATTACTAAATTCTTGTAACGTTATATTATAATCCCCTTCATTATTTATAGTATTTAGGATATCTAGGAGGTAATATATATAAAAGTATATTGTTATTTTTACATTCTTCTTTAAACAAGGAGTAAAATATGAATAATACCTTTTTAAAAGACAGAGATGGAAATATATCTAATAGAATAGTTTTTATATTAATTAATACTATTTTAACTTGGATAATAATCTTTATTTGTATATTTAAAAATATAGATATAAGAAATGAAGTATTGACTCTATTAATAGTTTTAACTACTAAATCAGGTATAGATAGTATAAGTCAGGCGTATCAGAATATAATAAATAACCAATAAACAGGAGAAATAATATGGTAGAAGAATATTACAATTCAGAAAGAATTGAAGAGTTACAAAAGAGATTTACTGATGCTTTTAATCAAAAAAGTTCCTATGAAACCCTATGGCAGAAGATAATAACTTTAAACTTTTAATATTTTTAATTATCTTTAATATTATTGATAAGTATGTAATTTTTTATGCAAGAGGCTTAATATATGAGTGGATGGGTGGATATAAGTCAAAGCACGGCTAGTTATGTTATAAGCCATACACGGGAATGTGGAATTATTAAATTAAATATAATACAAATTAATTTAAATACAA
>CATOLK010000067.1 GCA_951801155.1 uncultured Rickettsiales bacterium
TTGCTTAGAAATTGTTAATCTGGAATCCAGAAATAAATTACTTTAATATAAAAAAATAATATCAGTAATTTTTCTATATTTTGTAATATAAAAAATCTTTAAAATCTTTTTTTATATTTAATATTCTTTATATTACTGGATTCCACATTAAGAATTTCTAAATAAACAAGTTTATTAAGAAATTCTAATCTGGAATGACGTAAATAAAGGAAAATAAAGAAAATAACAAATCTAATAAAAAAAAACAAGAAAACAAAAAAATTAATATTAGTGAAAAATAATGGAAGTTTTACACAGGAGGTCTAATAATATTTTCTACAAAATTTCAAATCTTACTTTAAAACTCTTGTCTTTTTTATAATATTTGTTTTTTGTGGAAAATTTTTATGTAGAATTCTATTATTTGATTATCTTTTTTAAAAAGTTGACTTGTATATTTTACATGTTATTTTTAATTAAAAATTAAAAGCAATTTCAATTTAAAAAATGTCAAAAAATGCATTAAACAACACTAGAAAAGACAACTTCCCAGAATGGTATCAGGAGGTTATAAATAGAGCAGATTTAGCTGAAAATTCCTGTGTCAGAGGATGTATGATTATTAAACCCTATGGTTATGCTATTTGGGAAAATATTAAAAATATATTAGATAAAAAAATTAAAGAATTTGGAGTTCAAAATGCTTATTTTCCACTTTTAATTCCTCTAGAATTTTTAGAAAAAGAAGCGGAACATATAGAAGGTTTTGCAAAGGAAACTGCGGTCGTTACTCATCATAGACTTGTGGCAAAAGATGGAAAATTAGTACCAGATGGAGAATTGGAACAACCTTATGTAATAAGACCTACAAGTGAAACTATTATAGGTGATAGTTTTTCAAAATGGATAAAATCCTATAGAGATTTACCTTTTAAAATTAATCAATGGGCCAATGTTATGAGATGGGAATTGAGACCTAGGATATTTTTAAGAACAAGTGAATTTTTATGGCAAGAAGGACATAATGTATTTAAAACTGCAGAAGAAGCTGAAAATGATGCTATATTAATGTTAAAAGAAGCTTATTATTGGATGTTTGAAAATTTCCTTGCTATTAATGGACTTATGGGAAAAAAGACCGAAGATGAAAAATTCCCAGGTGCTTTAAATACCTATACAATAGAATCTATGATGCAAGATGGAAAAGCTTTACAGGCTTGCACTAGTCATAATTTAGGCCAAAATTTTACAAAATCTTGTAATATAAAATTTAATAATGAAAATATGCAAGAACAATATGCCTATAGTACATCTTGGGGATTTTCAACAAGAACAATGGGGGCTGTAATTATGACCCATAGTGATGATAATGGGCTTGTTTTACCTCCAAAAATTGCACCATATAAAATTGTTATTATCCCAATTTTACATAATGAGGAAAATAAAGCAAAAATTTTAGAATATTGTAGTAAAATTAAAAATGTTTTAGGTGATAATTGCTATATAGATTTAAGTCAACAGGAATCAGCAGAAAAGAAATGGAATTGGATTAGAAAAGGTGCTCCTATAAGAATGGAAATAGGAATTAAGGAAGTTGAAAGTAATACTGTATTTTATGTTAGAAGAGATAAATTGGATGAAAAAAATTCAAAATCTCTTGAAGAATTTATAAATATTTACGAAATAATTCTAGAAGAAATGCAAAATAATTTACTAGAAAAAAGTAAGAAAAATCTTTATGATAATATAATTGCAGTTGATAATATTGATGATATAGTTGATATTTTTGAGAATAAAACTTGTTTTATTTCTTTAGATAAAAATCTTTGGAAGGATGAAAAACTTGAAAAAATTATGAGTAAGTATAGTCTTTCCTATAGATGTATACCTTTTGAATTAGAAAATAAAGTTATTATTGCTAAAAGTTATTAATAACCGTAAAAAAAATGGAAAACTGTATATTTTGTAGAGATTATAAAAATGGTGATAAAGTTTTTGAAACCGAAAATTTTTTTGTAAAGGTTGGTATAGCTATTATCTGTCCAGGACATGTAATGATTATTACAAAAAATCATTGTAAATGTATGGGGGAATTTAACCAAAATTGGACTAAAGAATTTTTATATTTAAAAGAAAAACTTACAGAATTTTTGACTAAATATCTATATCAACCTTTTATATTAGAAAATGGTGCGATACTACAAAGTGTTTTCCATGCTCATATGCATTTTATTCCTAGAAAATCAACTGAATATAAAGAGGTAGATTTTATAAAAGATAAAATAGGAAAATTTTTAGAAAAAAATAAAGATATAAATTTTCAACAAATTAAAGATTTTTCTGAAGTGCAAGAAATATTTAAAAAAGATGGACAATATTTATATTTTGAACAGGATAAAAAAACATATGTTATTAGAACTATAAATCATAAAGATAAAATAGATATAATTAAAAATGGTGTGGATTATAGGGGATTTTTTTCGGATATTGGAATAAAAGGTGGAATTAAAGATTGGAAATTAATGACAGAAGAGGATAAAATTATAGATAAAATAAAAATAGAAGAAACTAGAGAACTTTTTAAAGGTTTTAGTGATTTTTACAAGGCTTAAATTTTAATAAACTATATTCTTATATAATATTTTAATATTTATCTTTAATTTCCTCAGCAACACGATTCTTATATTTTAAAAATACCTTATCTTTTAATCTTAAATCAATTTCTTCTAAATCAACGTCAAAACCATAAATATTCATAATTTTGTCTAAAATTGTCCAAGATTCTGTTATATTATCATCTTCTTCCGGTAATTTAACGATAATATTATTATTCAAAATCAAATCCCACCTTCTATTTCCAATTCTTTTAGCTCTTGTTGCTTTTCTAGCTATATCATAATATATTGATAGCAAATTAAAAAGATTATTTACTTCGGATTTAAAATTTTCACCAGTTATCATGAATAAATGATTAAATTTTTTTGTTTCTTTATCATCTATATTTATTATATTGCCAAATTCATCAATAAGTTTAAGTTGTTTTTTATCATTAATAGTTATAGCAAAAGGATTATACTCTACTATATTAATTAATAATGAATTTGGGAATTTTTTTTGTATAAAAACATCTTTAATCCATGGATTTTTTAAAATTTCAGTTCTTAAATCTTCAATGGTAATATCTTGCTTAAGACAATAATTATTTACTAATTCTTGAATTTTTTGTAAATCTGAAAATTTTATACCATTTACAATTAATCTATTACATATGTTATAATTTATATTAAATATTTGTTTTTTAAAATAAAATTCAGTCTTATCTAGTATTTGTTTTATATGTTTTTCTTTATATAACACAAGAAACACTATTAGTACTATTGATATAATTATACTATTTTTTACAAATGTTTTAGTTTTCTTCTTTAATTTATATACTATTAAATATTTTTTATTTTTAAAAGTTCTAAAATGTTTTTTTATATTTTTAAACATTATTTAGTTGTTTTCTAGTTGTAATAGTACTTTATTAAATTCAGGTATTTCTTTTTCTACTGTTTCGTTTGCAATTGTAATTGCATAATAACACAAGTCTTCAAATGGCACATTATTATCAATTGCTAATTTATGAATTTTTTCAAAAGATTCCATGATATTTTGAGGAACTGAACCACCTTTAGCTTCGCTTAGCCATTTTGCCTGAAAATTTATAGGATGTTGATTAGGATTTGGATTTCCTATATATAAATTTACTGGAGAAACCTGCCCTCCAAAATTGCAAGGTATTTTTAATTCTTTTACCATAATTGAAAAATTTTATAAACTTGTTTGGAGTATAAAATGTAAAAAATAAAAAGCAATAAGGTTTTATTTAAAAGGGTTTTGTTCACCTTATATTGACTTTTAAAGTTAACATAGAACTGATAAATCTCTATTTTAACTTTTCTATTGAAAAATTTTTATTAATATATTATACTACTTCTGAGTGAAAAATTATACAAAATACAATAATAAAACTAATGAAAAGCAAACTAAAAACATTTTTTAAAATAGTTATGGGATTATCAGTAATGATGTTCTCATTATTTTTACTTATTTCAATATTAACCTATAATAATCTTGATCCGTCATTTAATACGGCTACCAAAACTGACGTAATTTTTAATCAAATGGGGGTTAGTGGGGCATATTTTTCCGATCTTTTTATTCAAATGTTTGGAATTGTATCATTTTTTATTGTGTTTATAATAGGTAAAATTGGATTCAATATTTTTAAATTAAAACAAAATATATATAATGTCTATTTAAAAATAATTATGTTTATAATTTTTATTATGTCTAGTTGTGCTTTAGTATCTAAATTATTTAATGGTATAAATTATTGGGATTATGAAAGTTGGGGAGGTACTATAGGTTATTATATAAATAATCTTACTATATATTTGTCTTATAAATTTTTGTTATTCTTTTATTTAGTTTGTTCTATATTATCAATGATAATTGTTATAGATTTTAACTATAAAAAAGTTTACATTTATTTGCACAAAATTAAAGAAAAAATATTTTTACTTTTTAAATTATCGTTAAAAGGATTATTGCTTTTATTAAAAATATTTATACCAAGAACTATTCTTTACAAAATTAAAACAATTATAGAAAAAAGAAAAAACAAGAAGAAAAAATATATTAATTATATAAAAAATCAAAATAATAAAATAAAGCATTTGGAACAATATATCGAAAATATTAAAAATAATGAACAAGAGGAAGAGGAAGTTGATTTTTTCAAAAAAAATACTGATAGTATATCAACTGAAGTAGATAATAATATAAAACCAAAAAATAAACATCATGGAATTTTTTCAGCTCTTATGGGAAAAGGAAATAAAACTGAAAAAAACTCTTTGGCTAGTAAATATAAATTACCGACTTTAGATTTACTAATGTCTTCTGATGATAAAGTAGTGACGGTAAAAAAAGAAGATTTAATAGAACAAGCTAATGATTTAATTAAAGTTTTAAAAGATTTTAAAATTAATGGAAAAATAATTAGTGTAAAAGCTGGACCTGTAATCACTCTACACGAATTTGAACCATCAGCCGGTACAAAATCAGCTAGAATTATAGGGCTTGCAGATGATATAGCAAGAAATTTAAGAGTAAAATCTACGAGAATTTCTGTAATTTCTGAAAGAAATGTTATGGGAATAGAATTGCCAAATAAAGTAAGAAATACAATATTTTTGAAGGATATTTTTAGAAGTGAAGAGTATACGAATAGTCGTTATATGTTGCCTATTGTTTTAGGTTGTAATATAGCTGGAGATCCAGTAATTATGGATTTAACAAAAGCACCACATTTACTTATTGCAGGAACTACTGGATCTGGAAAATCTGTTTCTATAAACACTATGATTTTGTCACTTTTATATAAATTTACTCCAGATGAGTGTAAACTAATAATGATTGATCCGAAAATGCTTGAATTATCTGTATATGAAGGAATTCCGCATCTATTAACCCCGGTTGTTACTAGTCCTCAAAAAGCAATTTTGGCTCTTAAATGGGTTGTAAGTGAAATGGAAAACAGATATAAAATTATGTCAAGTCTAGGTGTTAGAAATGTTTATAATTATAATGAAAAAGTTAAAGAGGCTTTAAATGAAGGAACGCAATTATTTAGTAAAGTTTTAATTGGTTATGATGAATATGGTGAGCCTATTTATGAAAATAAAGAATTGGAAACTAAAAAATTACCATTTATAGTTGTAATTGTTGATGAAATGGCTGATCTAATGATAACTGCCGGAAAAGATATAGAAGCATTAATACAAAGAATTGCACAAATGGCTAGAGCTGCTGGTATTCATATAATTATGGCTACTCAAAGACCTTCAGTGGATGTAGTTACTGGTGTTATAAAAGCAAATTTTCCTAGTAGAGTTAGTTTTTTGGTTAGTTCAAAAATTGATAGTAAAGTTATAATTGGAGAGCAGGGGGCAGAACAATTGTTAGGTATGGGTGATATGCTATATATGTTTAATGGTGGAAAAATTGATAGAGCACATGGTCCATTTGTTTCGGATAAAGAGGTGGAAAATATTGTAAATTATATATTAAATCAAAAAATAAAGCCAGAATATGTAAAAACTATGGTAGAAAATAATGAAGATGAAAATAATAGTTCTGGAAATTTTGATATTAGTATTAATGGTAGTGATGTTGGCGATGAAGAATTGTATAGACAAGCTATAGAAATAATAAAAAGAGATAGAAAAGTTAGTATTAGTTATTTACAAAGAAAATTAAGTATAGGGTATAATAAATCTGCAAAGTTAGTGGAAAGAATGGAAGAAGAAGGAATAATTACTCCTGCAAATAATAGTGGAAAAAGGGAAATTTTGGAAAATTGATGGTATTTTTGTAGTGCTATTTGGATAATAAAAAGATTTATTAGACCTTCTACATGAAACTATTCTTATTTTCTATATATTTAGTAATTTTAT